>NZ_JBSGXU010000020.1:0-73766 GCF_053610205.1 Streptomyces sp. NPDC054932
GTCGGCCGCAGGGGCCGTCCGGGTCAGGCGTTGACCAGCTCGCGGTCCTTGTCCGGACCCTCCGGGGACTTCGAGGACTTCTCCAGGTGCTGGCGCAGGCTCTCGCCCTCCACGTCCACGTTCGGCAGCAGGCGGTCCAGCCACTTCGGCAGCCACCAGGCCTTGTGCCCGAGCAGTGCGAGCACCGCCGGGACGATCGCCATGCGGACCACGAAGGCGTCGAAGAAGACGGCGACGGCCAGACCGAAGCCGATCATCTTGACCATCTGCTCGCTGGCCCCGATGAAGCCCGCGAACACCGCGATCATGATGATGGCGGCGGCCACGACGACCCGCGCGCTGTACTGGAAGCCGGTGACCACGGCCTGGCCCGGACGCTCGCCGTGGACGTACGCCTCACGCATGCGGGTGACGAGGAAGACCTCGTAGTCCATGGCCAGACCGAAGACGACGCCCACCATGAAGATCGGCATCATCGACATGATCGGACCGGTCTGCTCCACCCCGAAGACCGAGCCGAGCCAGCCCCACTGGAAGACCGCGACGACCGCACCGAGCGCGGCGACGACCGAGAGCAGGAAGCCGAGGGCCGCCTTGAGCGGAACGAGGATCGAGCGGAAGACGAGCATCAGCAGCAGGAAGGCCAGGCCGACCACGAGCGCCAGGTAGGGCAGCAGCGCGTCGTTCATCTTCTGCGAGAAGTCGATGTTCATCGCGGTGGCGCCGGTGACGAGGACGTCGTCCCCGCTGCCTTCGCGGATCTCGTGGACCAGGTCCTCGGTCTGGACGGAGGACGGGCGGTCCTTCGGGATGACGGTGATCACCGCGGCGTCGCCGGCCTTGTTGAGGGTCGGCGGGGTGACCGCGACGACCCCGTCCAGGCCCTTGATCCGGTCGACGGTGGAGTCGGCCAGCGCCTTGTCGCCGTCCACGACCACCATCAGCGGACCGTTGAAGCCCGGGCCGAAGCCGTCGGACAGCAGGTCGTACGCCTGCCGCTGAGTGGTGGAGACCGGCTGGGCGCCGTCGTCCGGCAGGCCCATCTCCAGCTTGCTCGCCGGGATGGCGATGACGCCGAGGCCGATCACACCGGCCAGCAGCACCATGACGGGGCGGCGCAGGACGAAGCGGGCCCAGCGGGTACCGCCGTTGGCCTTCTTCTCGGCACCCGCCGGCTTGGCCTTGCCGAACAGGCGGCTCTTCTCGCCCGCGGGCAGCACCTTCTTGCCCGCGAAGCCGAGGATGGCCGGGACCAGGGTCAGCGCGACGAGCACGGCGATGACCACGGTGCCCGCGGCCGCGAAGCCCATCTTGGTCAGCATGGGGAGGTTGACGACGGCCAGGCCCACCAGGGCGATGACCACGGTCAGACCGGCGAAGACGACGGCGGAGCCGGCAGTTCCGACGGCGCGGCCGGCGGCCTCGTCCCGCTCGCGGCCCTCGGCGAGCTCCACGCGGTAGCGGGAGACGATGAAGAGGGCGTAGTCGATGCCGACCGCGAGGCCGATCATCGTCGCGAGGGTGGCGGTGGTGTTGCCGAGGTCCAGCACGTTGGCGAGCGCGGTGATGGAGGAGACGCCGATGCCCACGCCGATGATCGCGGTCAGCAGCGGCAGACCGGCGGCGACCAGCGAGCCGAAGGTGATGACGAGGACGATCGCGGCGACCGCGATGCCGATGATCTCGCCGGAGCCCGTCTCGGGGGCCGCCATCAGCGCGTCGCCGCCGATCTGGACGTTCAGCCCGGCGGCCTTGGCCGCCGTGCCCGAGTCCTTGAGCGCCTCGCGGGTGTCGTCCTTCAGCTCCATGCCGCTGACGGTGTACTTGGCGCTGATGTAGGCGGTGGAGCCGTCCTGGCTCACGGCCTGGACCTCGTACGGGTCGGCGACGGAGGAGATCTCGGCCGCGCCCGGCCCGGTCTTCAGACTCGAGACGATCTTCTGGACCTCGGCCTTGGGGCCGGGGTCGGTGACCTTGGCGCCTTCGGGGGCCTTGATGACGATGCGGGCGGTGGCGCCGTCGGCGGCCATGCCCGGGAAGCGCTCGTCCAGCAGGTCGAAGGCCTTCTGGGCCTCCGAACCGGGTATCGAGAACGAGCCGGAGGTGGGCGCGGCCGCCGAGGCGGCGCCGAAGCCGGCGGCGAACAGCAGTGCCACCCAGAGGAGGGCGACGAGACCGCGGCGCCGGAAGGCGCCTCTGCCGAGTCGGTAGAGGAAGGTAGCCACGTCGGTGGTTCTCCCGTTCAGGTCGTGGGATGGATCCGGATCGGATCAGGGCATGAGGAGCCGGCCCGACGACGAGAGCGGCGTGTCAGGAGCAGCAAGGAGGTGGTGCAGGGGACGGGCGGACCGGGGAGTCAGACGCCGAGGGCGGGGAAGACCACGGCGTCGATGAAGTCACCGAGGAAGGCCCGGTCCACCGGGCGGTCCTCGATCAGCGGGAGCGCGATGAACGCCCCGATGAGCATGTGCGGTACGAAGTCGAGCGCCGGACAGTCCGGGCGGATCTCGCCCCGGTCCACCGCGCGCTGCAGCATCACCTGCAGTCCGGTGATCTCCGGGTCGACCAGCAGGTCACGCAGTGCCTTGTGGAGTTCCGGGCTCTCGTGGACCGCATGGGCCAGACCCCGCATCAGCGCGGTGTCCTTGGCCATCTGCGCGTCGTCGGAGTGCTCCACCATGAGCGCGAAGTCCCCGCGCAGGCTGCCCGTGTCGATTTCCCGCAGCGAGACGGGCTGCGTGCATCGCAGGGCCTTGGCGACCAGCTCCGGCTTGCTCCCCCACTGGCGGTAGAGGGTGGCCTTGCTGGACTTCGTACGGGCGGCGACCGCGTCCATGGTCAGCGCCTCGTAGCCGACGTCACGCAGGAGGTCGAGGACCGCCTCGTGCAGTTCGGCCTGCCGCTCGGGGGTGATCCGGCTACGCCGAGCCGCCATCGCCTCGGTCATGTCCGTGCCTCCCATCGAAGCGAAACTGTTCCGTACGCTTAAGACGATACCCCCACCCCAAGCGAAACGAAACCGTTCCGTTTCGCTTGGAGGAGTGGCATGGATCACCTGTACGAGTTGCCAGGGCCCCCCTACGCGGAAAGCATTGGGGGGTGAGTCACGACGTCGCGTACCTCCGGTTCCCGCACCTGCACGACGACCTCCTCTGCTTCGCCACCGAGGACGACCTCTGGGTCGCCCCGCTGGTCCCCGACGGCCAGACCCCCGGACGGGCCTGGCGCATCACCGTCGACCGGACCCGCGTCGGCCACCCGCGCTTCTCCCCCGACGGCAAGCACATCGCCTTCACCACCTGGCGCAGCCTCGACCCCGAGATCCACCTCGCCCCCGTCGACGGCGGCCCCGCCCGCCAGCTGAGCCACTGGGGCGCCCTCGACACCCGCGTGTGCGGCTGGACCCCGCCCGACGAGGACGGCCGCAGCGACATCCTGGCCGTGTCCTCGCACAGCCAGCCCTTCTCCTACTTCGCCTGGGCCTACACCCTCCCGACCGACGGCAGCCCCGGCGGCCGCCTGCCCTGGGGCCCCGTCTCCGACATCCAGGTGCACGCCACCGAGGAAGGCGAACGGCACTCCCTGCTGCTCACCGGCAAGCCCCCGCACGAGCCCGCCGCCTGGAAGCGCTACCGCGGCGGCGCCACCGGCCGGCTGTGGCTGCACGGACAGCGGCTGCTGGAGGACATCGAGGGCCACCTCGACTCCCCGATGTTCGTGGACGGCAGGATCGCCTTCCTCTCCGACCACGAGGGCATCGGCAACCTGTACTCCTGCCTGCCCGACGGCACCGGCCTGCGCCGCCACACCGATCACGAGGAGTTCTACGCCCGGCACGCCTCCAGCGACGGCTCCCGCGTCGTCTACCAGTGCGCCGGGGACCTCTGGCTCGTCGAGTCCCTGGCCCCCGACGCCGTCCCGCGCAAGCTCGACGTCCGCCTCGGCGGCCCGCGCGCCGGCCGGCGCACGTACCAGGTGCCGGCCGCCAGCCACGTCGACTCGCTCTCCGTGGACGCCACCGGGCGCGCCAGCGCGGTCGTGGTGCGCGGCAGCCTCTACTGGCTGACCCACCGCGACGGCCCGGCCCGGACCATCGCCGACACCGCGGGCGTGCGGGTACGGCTCCCGGAGATGCTCGGCAGCGGCGGCCAGGTCGCCTACATCACCGACGCCGAGGGCGAGGACGCGATCGAGATCGCCTACCTGCCGCGGGCCTCCGGCGAACGGGAGCCGCGCCGGCTGGCCTCGGGCGAGCTGGGGCGGGTCACCGAGCTGCTCTCGGACCCGGACGGCGAGCGGCTCGCCATCGCGTCCAACGACGGCCGGCTGCTCCTCATCGACGCCACCGAGGAGTCCAACGGCGAGGTCACCGAGCTGATCCGGTCCATCAACGGCCCGGTCACCGACCTCGCCTTCTCCCCCGACGGCGCCTGGCTGACCTGGTCGCATCCGGGCATCGGGCGTTCCCTGCGGCAGATCAAGATGGCCCGGATCTCCGGCCCCGGCGCCCGCACCGTCGTCGACGTCACCAACGGCCGCTTCGAGGACGAGAATCCGGTCTTCACCCGGGACGGGCGCTACCTGGCCTTCCTGTCCTGGCGCGGCTTCGACCCGGTCTACGACGTGCACACCGGCGACCTGTCCTTCCCGCTGGGCTGCCGCCCGTACCTGGTGCCGCTGTCCTCCGCGACCCCCTCCCCCTTCGCGCTGTCCGCCGAGGGACGGCCCGCGGCCGGGGGACTCGACCTGGCGGAGGGCGACTCGGGCGAGGCCGACGGCGCCGTGACCGTCGAGGTGGAGGGGCTGGAGAGCCGGGTCACTCCGTTCCCGGTGACCGCGTCCAAGTACTCGGCCCTGTACCCGGTGCACGGCGGCGGGCTGGTGTGGCTGCGCTGGCCGATCTCGGGCGCGCTCGGCGAGACCTTCGCCAATCCGGCCGACATCAGCGGCAAGCCGACGCTGGAGCACTTCGACCTCACCAAGGCGCGCAAGACGGAACTCGCCTCGGGGCTGGACTGGTTCGCGGTCAGCGGCGACGGCACCCGGCTCGTGATCAACGACGACGGGGACCTGCGCGCGGTACCGGCGACCGAGTCCGGCGACAGCGACTCGACCGTCTACCTGGACCTGCGGCGCATCCTGCACGAGGTGGACCCGGCGGCCGAGTGGCGCCAGGCGTACGAGGAGGCCGGGCGGATCATCCGCGCGTACTTCTGGGAGCCGAAGATGTGCGGCATCGACTGGGACGGGATCCTCGCCCAGTACCGCTCCCTGGTCGAACGGGTCGCCTCACCCGACGAGTTCGCCGACCTGATGCGCGAGGTCCTCGGCGAACTGGGCACCTCGCACGCCTACGTCTCCCCCGCGCGCCGCAACGAAGGGCCCCCGCACTACCAGCGGGCGATCGGCCTGCTCGGCGCCAACCTCTTCCCCCGGGACGGGGAATGGGTGGTCAGCCGGATCCTGCCCGGCGAGTCCTCGGACTCCAAGGCCCGCTCCCCGCTGGCCGGCACCGGCATCCGCGAGGGCGCGGTGCTCACCCACGTGGACGGGCGCCCGGTGGACCCGGTGGCCGGGCCCTACCCGCTGCTGGCGGCGGCCGGCGGCACCACGGTGGAGCTGACCTTCCAGCCCGCGGCGGGCGAGGGCCGGGCCCGCCGGGTCGCCATCGTGCCGCTGATCGACGAACGGCCGCTGCGCTACCAGGACTGGGTGTCCAAGCGGCGCGAGGCGGTCCGGGAGATCAGCGGCGGCCGGTGCGGCTACCTCCACATCCCCGACATGGGCGGCTCGGGGTGGGCGCAGTTCAACCGCGACCTGCGGATGGAGATGTCCCGGCCCGCGCTGATCGTGGACGTACGCGGCAACGCGGGCGGGCACATCAGCGAGCTGGTGGTGGAGAAGCTGACCCGTTCCATCCTCGGCTGGGACCTCACCCGGGGCGCCCAGCCGGTCAGTTACGCCTCCAACGCGCCCCGCGGGCCGATCGTGGCGCTGGCCGACGAGGCGACCTCCTCGGACGGGGACATGATCACCGCGGCCTTCAAACTGCTGGGCCTGGGCCCGGTGGTGGGCCTGCGCACCTGGGGCGGCGTGGTCGGCATGACCGGCCGCCACACCCTCGGGGACGGCACGGTGATCACGGTGCCGATGAATGCCGCCTGGTTCCCGGAGTACGGCTGGTCGGTGGAGAACCACGGCGTGGAGCCGGACCTGGAGATCCAGCGCACCCCGCTCGACTGGGCCGAGGGGCGGCACGCCCAACTCGACGACGCCGTGCACCTGGCGCTGGAACTGCTGGAACAGGACCCGGCCGCGGTGCCGCCCGGCTACACGGACGTACCGGACCGGCGCCGTCCGAAGCTTCCCCCGAGGTCCTGAGGCCCTGGCCCTGAGGCCCGAGGTCGCACGAAGGGGCGCGATCCCTGATCGGGGATCGCGCCCCTTCGGCGCTGTGTGCGGGCCCGGTATCGGTCGGGCCAGGTGCCTAGGTCCGGTCGTCGAGCTCGTCCCGGATGTCGTCGAAGGACCGCTGCGGCGAGTCCTTCGGCTGCGGGCTCCGCCGGGACTTCTCGTCCTGCGGGCCCTTGCCGGGCTGCTTCTGCCCCTTCTGGGCCTTCTCCTTGAGCTCCTGCGCCTTGTCCTGGAACTGGTCCTTGATACCCATGCTGTTCACTCCATGAGGGGTGTTGGTGGTTGGGCCTCGACCAGACTTGCACGAGCGGACAAAGGTCGCATTTCGATCAGTGACTCTGTGTGCGCTCCCTCTCGTCCGCGGCCCCGCCGGCGCCGACGAGCCCCTTGGACACGCCGCCCAGGCGCGGCTCGAAGCGCTTCATGTCGCGCTGCCCGACCGTCGCGATCAGCCCGGGCAGGTAGCCGCGCATCCCCTGCATGCCGCGCAGCCACCACTGCGCGTACACGTGCGGCGAGCGCCGCTCGATGCCCGCGACGATCCGGTCCACGGCCGGCCCGAGCGGGTACGTGCGGTTCGCCGGCCACGGCAGCCGCTGGCGCAACTCCCGCATGACCTCGTCCTGGTCGGCGCCGCGCACCATGTCCGTGTCGGTCCAGGAGAGGTAGCCGACGCCGACCTTGACCCCCTTGTAGCCGACCTCCGCGCGCAGGCAGTGCGCGAATGCCTCGACCCCGGACTTGGAGGCGCAGTAGGCGGTCATCATCGGCGCCGGGGTGATCGCGGCGAGCGAGGCGATCTGGAGGAAGTAGCCGCGGCTCTCCGTCAGTACGGGCAGGAAGGCGCGCGCGGTGACGGCCCCGCCGATCAGGTTGACCTCGATCACCCGGCGCCAGGCCTCGGGGTCCGAGTCGGCGAACGGTCCGCCGGCGGCCACGCCCGCGTTGGCGACGACGATGTCCACCTTGCCGAAGCGCTGCTTGACCTCCTCGGCGACCCGGGCCATGGCCTCGTGGTCGGTGACGTCGGCGTACCAGTGGTCGCTGTCGGTGTGCAGCCGCTCGGCGACGGCCTTGAGCGCCTCCGGCTCCAGACCGACGAGGGCGATCCTCGCGCCCCGGGCCGACAGCTTGCGCGCGAGCAGCTCGCCGACCCCGCGGGCGGCGCCGGTGACGACGGCGACCTGGCCTTCCAGACTCCTGCGAGCACTCACGGCGTCTTCTCCTTCTCGGCGGTGCCGGCCTCGGTGGTGCCGGCCTCGGTGGTGTCGGCCCCGGTGGTGTCGAGATACCGCCCGGCCAGCTCGCGCAGGACAGCGGTGACGGCTTCGGGGGCCTCGATCGGGGTCATGTGCCCCATGCCGGTGAGCTCGGTCAGGCCCACGCAGTCCGGCAGCGCGGCGGCGAGCCCGCGGGCGTGCACGATCGGGGTGAGCCGGTCGGCCGTGCCGCCGATGACGGCGGTGGGCACGGCAAGTCGGGTGACGTCCGCGTCGAGGTCCAGTCCGGCCAGCACCCGGGACCACGCGTGGCGCACCCCGGTGGGGCAGGCGTGGACAATGCGGGCGCACGCCTCGACCTTGTCCGGTGCGGAACCGGGGCCCATGGTGGCGTACTTCAGGACTTTCCTGGCGACGGGCGTGACGGGCCCGAGGGGGGCGCGGGAGCCGAGGACCGCGCCGGTGATACGGGTCCGCGCACGCCCGGCACGCACCGGCAGGACCTGCGCCTCTGCGACCAGCCGGGAGCTGCCGGTGCTGCACAGCAGCGCCGCCGCGGCCCGCCGGCCGAACTCCGGCCGGCCCGCCGCCGCCATGATCGTCATGCCGCCCATGGAGTGCCCGGCGACGACCGCCCGCTCCCCGGGGGCGAGCACGGCCTCAAGGACCGCCACGAGGTCGTCGGCGAGCGCGGTGGTGCTGTGCGTCCGGGCGGCGGGGCTGCGCCCGTGCCCGCGCTGGTCGTAGGCGACGACCCGGTGGGTGGCCGCCAGGGCCCGTATCTGCGCGGCCCAGAAGGCGGTGGAACAGGTCCAGCCGTGGGCCAGCACCACGGTCGGCGCGCCCTCGTCCCCGTGGACCTCGACGTGCAGGCGGGCCCCGTCGGCGGAGACGGCGACGAGCTCGCGCCGCGCGGCGGGCGGGGCGTAGGGCCCGGAGACGACGTGCGTCGGGCGGCTCACGCGGCGCCCTCCGCCGCGTCGGCGCCGGCCCCGCCGGCAATTCCGGCCTCGCCGGCGTTCGAGGCGCGGGGGTCCGCGGGCAGGGCCCCCGGCAGCGGCGCCGCACCCGACCCCGCCGAGCCCCCGCGGGAGCGACGCGGCTTCGGCACGGCGGCGGCCGTCACGAGGGCCGGGACCCGCTCGCGGTCCGGGACGCGAACGACCTCGTACTCGGCCAGATCGACGCTGAGCGTCTCGCGGCGGAACTCGCCGGTCGTGCCCGGCCAGACCGTCGTGTTGCGGCCCTGCGCGTCGAGGTACCAGCTGGTGCAGCCTCCGGTGTTCCACACCGTCCGCTCCATCCGGGCCTGGACCTGGCGATTCCACTTGTTCACGGCGGAGGGGCGCGCGGCCAGCGCGACCTTCCCGCCCAGCATGCCGAGCTGCCGCAGGTAGTCGGCCATGTAGTTCAGCTGCGACTCGATCATGAGGATCATCGAGCTGTTCCCGAGCCCGGTGTTGGGGCCGATGATCGTCATCCAGTTGGGGAAGCCGGCCGCGGTCGCCCCGCGCAGCGACTGCATCCCGTCCTTCCACTCGTCCGCGAGGGTCTTGCCCTCCGCGCCCACCACCCGATCGGCGATCGGCATGTCCGTGACGTGGAAGCCCGTACCGAAGATGATCGCGTCGACCTCGGTCTCGGTCCCGTCGGCCGCGACCAGGACCGAGCCCCGGATCTCCTTCAGCCCGGAGGCGACCAGGTCCACATTGGGCCGCGCGAGCGCCGGGTAGTACTCGCTGGAGAGCAGGATCCGCTTGCAGCCGATCCGGTAGGAGGGCGTCAGCCTGGCGCGCAGGGCCGGGTCCTTGATCGACCGGGCCATGTTGGCCTTCGCGAGCGCCTCGATGAGTCCGAGCTGGTTCGGCCGCTTGGTGAAGGCGCTGACCTGGAGCTCCCGGATGCCCCACAGCAGCCCCCGGCGCGCGGCGCGGGTGAAGGGCAGCTGCCGGTGCAGCCAGCGCTCCACCGCGGAGATCGCCCGGTCGGTGCGCGGCATCACCCACGGCGGGGTCCGCTGGAAGAGCGTCAGGCGCTCCACGTCGGGGGCGATGGCGGGCACTATCTGGATCGCGGAGGCGCCCGTACCGATCATGGCGACACGCTTGCCGCCGAGGTCGTAGTCGTGGTCCCAGCGCGCGGAGTGGAAGACCTTGCCGGGGAACCCGGCGAGGCCCGGCACCTCCGGCAGCTTCGGCTCGGACAGCGGGCCGGTCGCCGAGACCACCACGTCGGCGGTCAGCGGTCCGGCGGAGGTCTCGATCTCCCAGCGCAGCCCGTCCGTGTCCCAGCGCATCATCAGGACCTCGGAATCGAGCCGGATGTGCCGGCGCAGCCCGAAGGTGTCCGCGACGTGCTCCAGGTACTCCCGGATGACGGGCTGCCCGGAGAAGGTCCGCGGCCAGTCCGGATTCGGCGCGAAGGAGAAGGAGTACAGGTGCGACGGGACGTCGCAGGCGCATCCCGGATAGCTGTTGTCGCGCCAGGTGCCCCCGACCGAGTCGGCGCGCTCCAGGACGACGAAGTCCGTGATCCCCTCGCGCCGCAGCCGCACGGCGGCCCCGAGTCCGCCGAATCCGGACCCGATCACCGCCACCCGTACGTGCTCGCCCCGCTCGCGCCCCTCGCGCTCGCCCATGCCGTCCATGCCCGCCGCCTTCCGCTCCATCGCAGTCCCAGCCACGCTCACGCCCACGCCACACACCATCGAAACATTGCCAGCAATCACTGGCACAATCGGGAGGGTAGAGCAGCCCCGTACTCATGGGTAGGGGTCGGACCCGGAAAGTTACTGCCGGTACGCCATAAGGTGCGTCTGTGGAGAAGGAAGAGACGCGAGCGAAGACGGTGCGCGAGTACCGCACGGAGGAACTGGCCGAAGCGGCCGGCATACCGGTCCGCACCCTGCGCTTCTACCGCGAGCGCAAGCTGCTCCCGCCGCCCCGCCGCGAGGGCCGGATCGCCTGGTACGACGACCACCACCTGGCCCGGCTGCGCACCATCGCCGCCCTGCTGGAGCGCGGCCACACCCTCGGCGGCATCGCCGAGCTGACCGCCGCCTTCGAGAGCGGCCGCGACGTGAGCCAGCTCGGCGAGCTGCTCGGCATCGGCTGGTCCGAGGAGACGCCGGTCCGGCTCACCCCGGAGGCACTGGCCGACTACTTCGAGGGCGAGGTCACCCCGGAGAACCTGGCGGCCTCCCTGGACCTCGGCTACCTCGCCGTCGACGGCGACGCGATCGTGCACGTCAGCCGCCGCCTGCTGGACGTCTCCTCGGCCCTGGTGCGCGAGGGCGTCCCGCTGGCGGCGGTCCTGGAGACCGGCCGCCGCGTCCGCGAGCACGCGGACGCGATGGCCCTGCTCTTCACCGAGCTGATATCGGCCCACATCTCACAGGACGCGCTCACCCGGCTGCGCCCGCTGGCGAAGAGCGTGGTCGAGGCCGAGCTGACGATGGCGATGGACCGCCTGCTGGCCTCCGGCACCGGATCCGATCAGGCACCCAGCTCGTAGACGACGGTCACGGGCGCGTGGTCGGACCAGCGCTCGGGGTGCGTCTCGGCCCGCTCCACGAAGGCCTTCACGGCCTTTGCCGCCAGCCCGGGCGTCACCACCTGGAGGTCGATCCGCCAGCCGGCGTCGTTGTCGAAGGCCCGCCCCCGGTAGGACCACCAGGAGTACGGCCCCTCGGCGTCCGGGTGCAGCTCACGCACCACGTCGACGTAGCCCGCCTCCGAGTACACCTTGCCGAGCCACTCCCGCTCCTCGGGGAGGAAGCCCGCGTTCTTCCGGTTCGTCTTCCAGTTCTTGAGGTCCGCCTCCTGGTGGCAGATGTTCCAGTCACCGCACACCACGACCTCGCGGCCGTCGGCCGCGGCCCGCTCCTTCAGCGCCGCCAGGTACGTCAGGAACTCCCCCATGAACCGGTACTTCTCGTCCTGCTTCTCCGTCCCGGCCTCGCCCGAGGGCAGGTAGAGGCTGGCCACGGTCACACCCGGCAGATCGATCTCCAGGTACCGCCCGCTGTCGTCGAACTCCGCACTGCCGAATCCGACCTGCACCCGCTCCGGCTCGCGCCGCGTGTAGAGCGCGACCCCGGCCCGCCCCTTGGCGGCGGCCGGCGCGAAGACGGTGTGCCAGCCCGCGGGGGTCCGGACGTCCTCCGGAATCTGCCCCTCCTCGGCCCGTACCTCCTGCAGGCAGACCACATCGGCGTCGGATCCCTCGAGCCACGCCCCGAAGCCCTTCTTGGCAGCGGCCCGAATCCCATTCACATTCACGGAGGTCACAGTGAGCATCCCAGCACCATAGCGGGATGGTTCCGTACGATGTTCGGATGTCTCACCGGATAGACCTCCGCACCGTGCCGTACGACCACCCGGACGCGGTCAAACTCAACGACCAGGTCCAGCTGGAGTACCAGGAGCGGTACGACGGTGAGGGCGACGCCACCTTCCTGGACCCCGCGATGTTCATCCCGCCGCAGGGCCTGTACCTGCTGGCGTACGACGCCGCGGGCGCCCCGGTGGCGAGCGGCGGCTGGCGCCGGCAGGACGAGAACGACGAGGGCTACGCGGACGGCGACGCGGAGCTGAAGCGCATGTACGTCGTCCCCGAGGCCCGCGGCCGGGGCCTGGCCCGCCGCATCCTGGCGGTCCTGGAGGCCGACGCCCACGCGGCGGGCCGCCACCGCATGGTCCTCGAAACGGGCGACCAGCAGCCGGAGGCGATCGCCCTCTACCTCTCCTCGGGCTACACCCTGTCCGCGAAATTCGGCCACTACCGCCACTACGACTCCAGCCGCTGCATGGCGAAACCCCTCGCGTCCGGCCCCGCCGGCGTGTGAGGCGCGAAGGTCCGGGGGCGGCGCCCCCGGCAACGGCGCCGCACGCGCCCCCTACCGCGGGAGCCAGACGGCGCGGTCCGTCCCCCACCGGGACGGACCCGCCCGCCACTCCCCGAAGGGACTGGCGGCGTGCCGCAGCACCCCGTACCCCGACCCGGTCTCCCTGAGCCACGGCTCCGCCGCGTACCCCGAAGCCGCCGCCCCGGCACCGGCCCCGGCACCCAGTCCCCGCACCAGCCACGACCCCGTCCCGGCGAGGGAGAACCGCAGCCCCCGCCCGCCCCCCTCCGCCAGCGCCCTCAGCACACCGGCCGCCATCAGGTACCCCGTCCCGTGGTCCAGCGCCTGCGCCGGCAGCGCCCCGGGCCTCCCGTCGGGCCCGGCACACGCGGCGGCGATCCCGTACCCCGCCTGCACCAGCGAGTCGAACCCCCGGCGCCCCGCCCACGGCCCGGCCGCCCGCCACCCCCACGCGCACAGCTCGGCCACCACCAGCCCCGGCCACCGCTCCAGCAGCTGCCGCGCCCCGAGCCCGTACGGCTCCAGCGCGCCCGGCCGGTACCCCGTCACCACCACGTCGGCCTCGGCGAGCAGGCCCTCGAAGACCTTCCGGTCCGCCGCCTCCGCCAGGTCCAGCAGCACCGACCGCTTCCCGAAGCCGGTGTCCGCGTACGCGTCGTCCGCCTCGGGCAGCCGCGGCGAGTCGATCCGCAGTACGTCCGCCCCCAGCAGCCCGAGCGTCCGCGTCGCGACGGGCCCGGCGATGACCCGGGTCAGATCCAGTACCCGCACCCCCGTGGCGGGCCGGGCGACCGGGGCATCGCCGAGGGTCCGTCCCCGCACCCCTGTCACCCGTACGGGCTCCACCAGCGGCTGCGGCTCCCCGTAGTCCCGTGCCACGGCGACGGCGAGTCCGCCCTCCCCGTACACGAGCTCCTGCACCTCGAGGGCGCCGCGCCCCGCGACCGCGGCGCGTACCGCCTCCGGCGTCGCGGAGGGCAGCCGCAACGCCCGTACCAGCGCGGCCTCGTGGTGCGGATAGTTGGCGTGCGTGCGTACCCAGCCATCGGCCGCCTGCCAGAAGCCGGACAGCGGAGCGAACGTCACCGGGGCCCGGCCGGAGACCCGGAGGTGACGTTCACTGACGAAGGCCGTGGCCACCGCCCCCTCGTCCACGACGAGGGAAGAGGCGTCCCCCGCCGTACCCCCGGCCCGCAGTGCGGCGAGCTCCCCCGCCGCCAGTCCGCAGACCCCGACGGTGGCGCGCGCCAGCTCCCGTACCGGCAGCGGCCCTGCCCCGAGATCGCCGGTTCCGACGTACCGGACCCGTTCGACGAGGTCCGGTGGGCCCCCGATCGCCTCCCACGCCTGGGCCGTCCCGATGTCGCGTTCCCAACTGATCGTCATGAACGCATCTTTGCCCAGCCGCCTCCCGCCGCTCCCGCCCGGGCTGCTGACCTCTTGTCAGTGGGCGCCCCTACGGTTCTGCTGTGCCGAACTCCTATACGACCTTGTGGACCAACGATCTGTGCCGGGAGCTCGAACGCACCGGTTGTGCCGGCCGGCGCCTCACGATGCTGTTCGGAGGCCCGCACCAGTCGCTGCCGAGTTTCGTGCGGGCCGGCGTCCGGCCCGGTGACACCGTCTTCCCCGTCCGGGCCTTCCGCAAGCGGCTCCACGTGCTGGGTGCCATGGAGGTGTCGCGGATCATCCCCTACGGGGATGCCGGGGCCGAGCTCCACGACGACGACTACGCGAAACTGCTGGACTGGCGGGTGCTGAAGGCGGGCTGCGTCACCGAGGTGCTGCTCGGACCGCCCGGTTCCGCGCTGGGATTCGGCGTGGCCGTCCCGGCCGATCTGCTGGGACGGCTCACGTACACCTCCCGCCGCGGTGAACGCACCCTCAAGCACGTCGTGGACGGCGAACTGGTCCACTCCGTCAGCGTCCAGGGCATCTACCGGCTCGCCGCCGACTCGGCCGCCGAGCTCCGCCGGCTCGTCCTGGAACACAGCCGGTGACCGGCAAACGGCACGCGGGCCCGCTCACTCGATCCCGGCGGCGGCCCTCATGCGGTCCAGGACGTCCTGGGGGGTGATGAGGTAGGACTTGCCCGTGATGGACTGCTCGTACGAGGAGCGGACCGGCTTCCACAGCGCGCATGCCTCCCGCCCCGTGACGGCCAGCGCGTTCTGCATCCGCGGGTCGAACAGGTCGTAGTAGTGGAGGGTGAGGCCCGGTTCCACGGTCTCCTGGATGCGGGCCGATCCGGCCTTCTCCTGGTTCGCGAGGACGCTGATCACGTGCGCCATGTGGATCGCGGGAAGGCGGCCCTGCGGGGCGTCGGGGTGCTCGAAGGTGTGCTGCCAGAGGTACGAGTCGGTGTCCGGCCGGGCTTCGACCGCAGTGGTGGCCAGCCGGCCGAGGTACTCGTGGAGGGATCCGCCGGTCCTGATCGCGCCGCCCAGTACGTGCTTGATCCTTTCGATCAGGCGGTCCTCGTCGTCCGGGGTCTCGAATTCGAGCCGCGCCTGCTCGACCGCGTACTCCTGGTACCAGTCAGGAATCCACTCCGGCAGGTCGTTGACCCCGGTGAGCGGCCGCGGCGTGACGCCGGCCATGTCCTGCGGGGCGTGCGCGTCCAGGCGGACCAGCACGCGGCCGGGGACCTTGGTGAACAGCGGGCCGTCCGGGTCCAGTCCGTACGAGCGGTTCATCCACAGCCGCAGGTGCGGGCCCTCCTCGCCCCCGGGACGCCAGACGGCCTCCGGCACCTCGGAGTCGTCCTGCGTCACCCGGACGGGAGCGCCGATGCGCCGCGCGATGCCGTCCACGTACTCCCGCCACGCGGTGCGCGCCCGGGCGAGGATCTCCGGGTTCTCCTCGGCGCTCTGCGCCTCGATCGCGTACGGCGCGTAGCGCGCCAGCCGTACCGGGTTCAGGAAGTTGCGTCCCTTCCCGTACAGCTCGAAGGCGTTGCCCGAGCGGCTGTGCACGGTGAGGACGGAGTCGATCTCGATCGTGGTGAAGAACTTGACCTGCTCCATCCAGGCGGCGATCCCGCTCTCCCGGACGGGCGGCCCGGACCACAGCGTCGGGTCCGGCAGTCCTATGAAGATGGCCGCGTCCCGGAGTTGGGCCGCTTCGTGCTGCCATGCAACTGGCACAGTTCTTCTCCCCGTTGGATGATCATTCGCCGGTCATCCTAGGGTCGGCCCCGGAAACGCCGAGATCCCGCCCGGTCTTCCGACCGGACGGGATCTCGTGACGTTCACGAGAGCTACTCGCGAACTGTCGTCTGTGGACCTGTGGGGATTTGAACCCCAGACCCCCTCGATGCGAACGAGGTGCGCTACCAGACTGCGCCACAGGCCCTTGCGACGTGTGAAACATTAGCATCCCCGCGCGGGTGCTCCAAAACCGATATCCCGGAGCGTCCGTGCAGGTCACCGATCACTCGTTCGCGGCGCGCGGGCGGTCCTCGCCCTCGTACTGGTCGAACAGCGGGGTGCGGCCCTTGCCCTGGCCGCGCGGACGCGGGGCGGTCTGGGGCTTCGGGTCCGACTGGGGCGGTCCGGGCTGGGCGCGCAGGCGGGGTTCCGTCGGCTCGGCCGTGCTGGAGCGGGTCGCGCTCCAGGCGTCCGGGGCCGCCGGGCCCGTGGCGCGGGGGGCCACCGGCGCCGTCACGTACGTCGGCAGCGGGACCGGGACCGGCTCCCAGCTGTCACCACGGGCGGGGCCGCGTTCGCGCTCGCGCTGCTGGTCCACCCACTCGGCGTGGTCGGTCTGCTCGACGAGTGCGCGCCGTCCGGCTTCCTGCGGGGAAACCGGTGGCGCAGGATCCGGTTCGGCACCGGACGCCGCCTCGGGCTCACGGCGGCTCGGGCGGTTCTCGCGCAGCTGCCGGGCGGCCGCCTCGGCGCGCCGCCGGTCCATGGTGAATTCGTAGCGCCGTCGCTCCTGGACCCGCAGGTGCACGATGTACGTGCTCAGCAGGAGGGCGGGCACGGCGGGCGCCCACAGGTAGCGCAGACCCCCCACCGCGGCGACGACCGCGCCGAGGGTGAAGACCAGGAAGAGGAGCGCGGTCGTGCGCCGGCGGCGGGCGAGGACCTGGAGGCGCTGTTCGCGCCGGGCCCGCTCCGCGCGCTGCTCCCGTTCGGCAATGGCCGGTCTCGGCTCCGCCCTGGTCGGGGGCACGACAAAGGCCCGGGCGTCGACGTCGACGGAATCAACCATTTCCGTCGCGGCGTCCGGGTCCGCGTGGGGCTGGGGCTCCGCCTGCTCGTCACCGCGCTCACGCAGCCCCTTGGCGTAACGGCGCTCCATTCCCGCCCGGCCGGAAAGCAGCCGAATGGCAGTGGAGAAGCGTTCCGTCGGACGGGCTTCGTTCAGCTCGTCCTGCCTCCGGAGCCACATGGGCACCAAGTAGGCGGCCCAGGCCCCGACAATGACTGCGTAGATGAGGCCGCTGCTGCTCACACCTCACACCGTAGAGGGGCGCGGCCGAGGGGATCGGCCAATTGGGCCGGTGTGTCGCACGATCTCGCTGATATCACGGACTTTTTTTGTGATTCTTCGGATCAGGTTATGGGCGAATCGGTTACCCGAGGCCATTAATTCGAACAGATATTCGTTTATCGCTGCTCGGGACGGCTGCCCCCGTTTTTCGGCGGGGACTGCGCGTGCCGCGCCCGGTGCCAGCGGCGCAGCAGCCCCTCCGGCACCTCCTCCACCGTGACCGCGTAGACGAGGTGGTCGCGCCAGGCCCCGTCGATGTGCAGATAGCGCGGCCGCAGCCCCTCCTCGCGCAGACCCAGCTTCTCCACGACGCGCCGGCTCGGAATGTTCTCGGGGCGGATGCACACCTCGATCCGGTGCAGGCCGACCTTCCCGAAGCAGTGGTCCACCGCCAGCGCGACCGCCGTGGGCATCACACCGCGGCCCGCCACCTCGCGGTCCACCCAGTAGCCGATGTGGCCCGCGCACATGGAGCCCCACGTGATCCCGGCGACCGTCAGCTGGCCCACGAGCCGGCCCTGGTACTCGATGACGAAGGGCAGCATCCGGCCCGCGTTCGCCTCCGCCCGCAGGTGGCGGACCATCTGGCGGTACGTCGGCCGCTGGATCACCGGCCCCCACGGCGCGGGCGGCGGAATCGTGGCCTCCCATGGCCGGAGCCAGTCTCGGTTGCGCCGGTTGACCTCGCGCCAGGCCTTCTGGTCCCGCAGCTTTATCGGCCGGAGCGTGACATCGCCGTCCGCCAGGACCACCGGCCAGGAGGGGCCGTTCAGCTCGCGCTCCCGGAGGGTGCCGCCGGTCTGGGATGGTCGCCGCCGCGGATCTGGTCCACCGCGTGCGGCAGGACGCGGGACAGGACGGCGAGGCCGTCGCGCACCCCGCCCGTCGAGCCGGGGAGGTTGACGATGAGGGTGTGCCCGGCCACGCCCGCGAGGCCCCGGGACAGGGCCGCGGTCGGCACCTTCGCCAGGCCTTCGGCGCGGATGGCCTGCGGGATGCCCGGGATCTCGTAGTCCAGCACCCGCGCGGTGGCGTCCGGGGTGCGGTCGGTCGGCGAGATGCCGGTGCCGCCGGTGGTCAGGATGACGTCGTACCCGGCGGCCACGCCCGCGCGCAGCGCCTGCTCCACGGGATCGCCGTCCGGGACGACCTGCGGGCCGTCCACCGCGAAGCCGAGCTTCTCCAGCGCCTCGGCCAGCAGCGGGCCGCCCTTGTCCGCGTACACGCCCTGCGAGGCCCGGTTCGAGGCCGTGACGACCAGGGCCCGGCCCACCGCCGGTGCGGGCGCCGCGGCCCCGTCGGCCGTGGCGAGGTGGCTGTGCACCTCGCCGCCGCGCGGGGCGTTCACGAGCGCGCCCAGTCGCCGGACTTGCCGCCGGTCTTCTCCTCCACCCGGACGTCCGTGATGACCGCGCCCTTGTCGACCGCCTTCACCATGTCGATCACGGTGAGGCCGGCCACCGCGACGGCGGTCAGTGCCTCCATCTCGACGCCCGTGCGGTCGGTGGTCTTCACGGTGGCCAGGATCTCGACGGCGTCGTCGGCGACCGTCAGGTCCACCTTCACGCCCGAGACGGCCAGCGGGTGGCACAGCGGGATCAGATCGGGGGTCTTCTTCGCCCCCATGATCCCGGCGATCCGCGCGGTGGCGAGGGCGTCGCCCTTGGGAACGCCCTCGCCGCGCAGCAGCTCAATCACCCGCGGGGCGACGAGGACGCGCCCGCTGGCCCGCGCCGTCCGGGTGGTGACGTCCTTCCCGGACACGTCGACCATCCGGGCCGCGCCGGCCTCGTCGATGTGGGTGAGCCTGCTCTCGGTACTCATTGCTGCGCCGCTCCGCTCTGGGCCCGCGAGGAGCCTGTGTGGTGCGACACACGCTACCCGCACCGGCCCGGCTTCAGCTGAGCAGGACCACTTCCAGCTCCGTCCCCGGCTCCACCGAGGTGACATCCTCCGGTACGACCATCAGGGAGTCGGCGTGCGCCAGCGCGGCGATCAGGTGGGAGCCCGATCCGCCGACCGGGCTGACCGTGCCGCTCTCGGCGTCGTACTTGCCGCGCAGGAACTGGCGGCGGCCGGCCGGGGAGCCCAGCGCCTTGTCGGCCGTCAGCACCGCCCGCACGCTCGGCCGCCGGACCTCGGACTCCGGCAGCCCCATGAGGGTGCGGATCGCGGGGCGCACGAACAGCTCGAAGGAGACGTACGAGGACACCGGGTTGCCGGGCAGCGCCAGCAGCGGGGTGTGGTCCGGGCCGATCGAGCCGAAGCCCTGCGGCTTGCCGGGCTGCATGGCGAGCTTGCGGAAGTCGATCCCGCCCCCGGCCACGTCCTCGGCGTCCGCGTCGCCCGCGCCGACCGAGGACAGCGCCTCCTTGACCACGTCGTACGCGCCGACGCTGACCCCGCCCGTGGTGACCAGCAGGTCGGCCCGGATCAGCTGGTCCTCGATGGTGGCGCGCAGGGTGTCGGCGTCGTCCGCGACGGCCCCGACCCGGTAGGCGATGGCCCCGGCGTCCCGCGCGGCCGCGGCCAGCGCGAAGCTGTTGGAGTCGTAGATGGTGCCCGCGGTGAGCGCCTCGCCGGGCTGGACCAGCTCGCTGCCGGTGGACAGGACCACCACCCGGGGGCGCGGCCGCACCCGTACGGTGCCGCGCCCGATGGCGGCCAGCAGGGCGATCTGCGGGGGCCCGAGGACCGTGCCGGCCGCGAGCGCCAGGTCACCGGCCTGTACGTCGCTGCCGCGCGCGCGGACGTGGGCCCGTGCCTCGGCGGCGCGGTGCACCCGTACCTCGCCGCTCGCGTGCTCGGGGGCGGCGCTGGCCGGTGTCATCCCGGCGGCCGCGCCGCCGCCCGTACCGCCGTCGGTCCACTCGACCGGTACGACGGCTTCCGCGCCGGGCGGCAGCGGGGCGCCGGTCATGATCCGGGCAGCCTCGCCGGGGCCCACGGTGGGCAGCTCACCGCTGCCCGCCGCGACGTCCCCGACGACGGTGAGCACCGCGGGAAACTCCTCGCTCGCACCCTGGACGTCGGCCGTGCGGACGGCATAGCCGTCCATGGAGCTGTTGTCGAAGGGCGGGAGGGCGACGGGCACGGTCACGTCCTCGACCAGGACACAGCCCTGGGCGTCCAGCAGTTGGAGCTCGATGGGCTCCAGCGGCCGGACGGCCGAGAGGACGTCCGCGAGGTGCTCGTCCACGGACCACAGTCGGTGGCCGGTGTCCTGCGGTGCGGAACTGCTCAAGGTGCTACATCTCCTCCGTGACGTAACGGTGAAGCCAGGTGCGGAACTCGGGGCCCAGGTCCTCGCGCTCGCACGCGAGGCGGACGATGGCCCGCAGGTAGTCGCCGCGGTCCCCGGTGTCGTAACGACGGCCCCGGAAGACCACGCCGTGCACCGGACCGCCGACGGTCTCGTCCGCGGCCAGCTTCTGCAGGGCGTCGGTGAGCTGGATCTCCCCACCGCGGCCCGGCTCGGTCTCCCGCAGTATGTCGAAGATCGCGGGGTTGAGGACGTAGCGTCCAATAACCGCGTAATTGCTGGGGGCGTCCTCGGGCTCCGGCTTCTCGACGAGTCCGGTGATGCGGACCACGTCCTCCTCGTCCGTGGCCTCGACGGCGGCGCAGCCGTAGAGGTGGACGCTGGCCGGGTCGACCTCCATGAGCGCGATGACGGTGCCGCCGGTGCGGGCGTAGATGTCGGCCATCTGACGCAGCAGCGGGTCGCGCGGGTCGATGAGGTCGTCGCCGAGCAGGACGGCGAAGGGCTCGCGGCCGACGTGCGGTTCGGCGCACAGCACCGCGTGGCCCAGGCCCCGGGGGTCGCCCTGACGGACGTAGTGCATGGTGGCCAGGTCGCTGGATTCCTGGACCTTCTTCAGCCGGTCGTCGTCGCCCTTGGCGATGAGGGCCGACTCCAACTCGTAGTTGCGGTCGAAGTGGTCTTCCAAGGCACGCTTGTTACGCCCAGTGATCATGAGGACATCGTCGAGTCCGGCCCCGACGGCCTCCTCGACCACGTACTGGATGGCCGGCTTGTCCACAACCGGGAGCATTTCCTTCGGGGTCGCCTTGGTCGCCGGGAGGAACCGAGTACCGAGGCCAGCGGCCGGAATCACGGCCTTCTTGATCACGGGGTGCAACATAGTCATGGCCAGAACGATAGTGGGTTCTGCAGAGCGCCAGACTGGATCGCAGCAGGTAGATACGTGTATGCCCCAATTCGGAAGGATATTTGATTTCGTCGTGGCAGAGAACCCGCCCACCGCCTCCGCCAAGGCCGGACTGCGCCGAGAACTGCTCGCCGCACGCCGGGCCCTGTCCCCCGAAACCTGCCGCACGGCGGCCGGCGCACTCGCCGTCAGGGCCCTCGAACTGCCCGAACTTGCCGATGCCCGCACGGTGGCGGCGTACGTCTCGATCGGCACCGAACCCGGCACCCGTGAGCTCCTCGACGCCCTGCGCGCGGCCGGCAAACGCGTGCTGCTGCCCCTGCTGCTGCCCGACAACGACCTCGACTGGGCGGCGTACGAAGGCCCGGACACTCTCGCCGAGGCCGCCCACCCCGGGAAGATGCGGCTGCTGGAGCCGACCGCCCCCGCGCTCGGGCCGGACGCGGTCACCGGGGCCGACGCCGTGCTGCTGCCCGGGCTGGCGGTGGACGGCCGCGGCATGCGGCTGGGCCGCGGCGGGGGCAGTTACGACCGTGTGCTGGAGCGGCTGGAGCGCGCCGGGGCACATCCCGCGCTGGTCGTGCTCCTCTACGACGACGAGGTGGTCGCGCGGGTCCCGGAGGAACCGCACGACCACCCCGTTCAGGCGGTGGCGACCCCGTCAGGGGTGCGCCGCTTCAGCCGGCCCTAGGAACCCTCGGGCTTGAGGGTCAGGGTGTCGACCGTGGCCTTCTCGACGGCGTCCTTGCCGAAGGGCCACTCCAGCAGCTCGCCCTTGGCCCACATCGTCGTCTGGTCCGTGTAGTGCGCGTTGTACGCGTGCCCCGAGGCCCCCGTCAGGTTGATCCAGCGCGACTTGTCGAGCTCGTTGAGGTTCACGACCATCCGCATCGACGGCACCCACGTGACCCCGTAGCCGCTGGAGGCGTTCCAGCCGGTCGCGTTGACCGTGGCCTCGCCGCCTCCCAGGTTCCACGGGCCGCGGTTGAGGAGCCACTGCATGAAGCCGGGCCCCTCGGTGCCGATGGTCTGGTTCTTCAGCGTCAGCTGGTGCAGGCGACCCCAGCTCCAGGTGGACTGGTCCTTGCCGAGCTTGGCGGTCAGCTCCCAGCGGGCGTCCGCCATGGCCCGCGCGAACAGCTCGTCGCGGGTGGTGGTGGCCGGCTTGTTCAGGCCCTTGGCGGGTGCGCTCCACCACGGCGACTTCTCGTCCTTGACCAGGCGGCGGACCACCTCGAACCAGCGGTCTCCGCCGTCGGGCTGAGCCGAGTCCGCGTCGCGGGTGCCGCACTCGCGGACCGTCTTGGCGAGGTCGTCGGCCGGGCCGGTGCCGTTGCCGAGGACGTTCATGCAGCTGCCCTCGATCCGCAGCTCCTTGGGCATCTTGTCGCCGAAGGACAGCTTGAGGATGTTGCGCCAGACCGCGTTGAAGTAGGCCGCGGCCGCCGAGTCGGGCTCCTGCGTGTAGTTCCAGCCGTCCAGCAGCTTCTGCGCGGCGCGCACGCCCGGGTCGTTGATCTCGATCTTCGAGAGCATCGGGGTCAGCAGCGCGGCGATCTCGCTGCTGTTGTCCATCTGCATGGTGCGCATGTCGTCGGTCGAGATCCGGCCGCCGTCCTTGATCTTCGCCTCGATGAGGTCGTTGATCCGCTGGCTGCGGGCGCCGTAGCCCCAGTCGGTGGTCAGCAGGTACGGGTACTTGCCCGCGCCGGTCCCGCTCTCCACGACGGCCTGGTTGGCGGTGACGATGTAGCCGCGGGACGGGTTGTAGTCCCAGGGCATCTCGCTCTGCGGGATGTAGCCGGCGTTGCCGTCCTTGGTGCCCTTCCAGGCGTACTTGGAGTCCCAGCCGGGGGCGGGCATCCGGCCGTCGACGCCCTGGCCGCGGACCGGGATCCGGCCCGGGGCCTGGTAGCCGATGTTGCCCGCGGCGCCCTTGTTGTCGGCGTAGATCAGGTTCTGGGAGGGGACCTCGAAGTCGGCGGCCGCCTTGCGGAAGTCCTCGAAGGTCTTGGCCCGGTCGAGCTTGAAGACCGCATCCATGGACTTGCCCGGGTCCAGCGCCGTCCAGCGCAGGGCCACGGCGTATCCGTCACCGCGGTCCGGGGCGGCGCTGGCGACGGGGGCCCGGGTGCCGACCGTGCCGAGCTGCTCGCTGCGGTCGGAGACGAGCGGACCGTTGTTGGTGGTGCGGACGGTGATCGTCTTGCTGTCGCCGCCCGCGATCTTGATGACCTCTTCACGGACGGTGAAGGGCAGCACCCGGTTGTCGTAGACGTAGCCCTCGGGCTTGACCTGCTCCAGGTAGAGGTCGGTGACGTCGGCGCCGAGGTTGGTCATGCCCCAGGCGATGTCGGTGTTGTGGCCTATGACCACGCCGGGCATGCCGGAGAAGGTGTAGCCGGCCACGTCGTACTGGCACTGGGCCGAGACCGTGCGGCAGTGCAGGCCCATCTGGTACCAGAGCGAGGGCAGCTGCGGGGACAGGTGCGGGTCGTTCGCGAGCAGCGGCTTGCCGGTGGTCGTGTACTTGCCGGAGACGACCCAGGAGTTCGAGCCGATGCCGCTGCCGTTGGGGCCGAGGATCGCGGGGATCTTGTCCAGGGTGTCGGCGAGGGCGGTCAGCTGGGTGCGCAGGCCCACGGCCGCGCCCTGGGCGGTGGCGTTGCCGGCGAGGCCGGTGCCGGCGCCGTTCCCGATGCCGCCCGCGGCCGAGGGCTGGGATCCGGCGGCGGCGCCGCCCGAGCCGGTGCCCGCGCCCTGGGGCGTGTACTTGCCGCCCTCGACCTTGCCGCCCTCGACGATCGGCTTGTTCCGGTCGAAGGGGTACGGCGGGTAGAGCTCGTCGATCTGCGCCTGCGAGAGCTTCGTCGCCATCAGCGCGCGGTCGATCTCGTCCTGCATGTTGCCGCGCAGGTCCCAGGCCATCGCCTTGAGCCAGGCCACCGAGTCCACCGGCGTCCACTGCTCGGGCCGGTAGTCGTCGCTGATCTTGAGGGCGGCGTGCTCGACGGAGAGGTCCTTGCCGGACTTCCCCTTCAGGTACGCGTTGACCCCGTCGGCGTATGCCTGGAGATACTTCTTGGTCTCGGGCGAGAGCTTGGTCTCGTACTCGGCCTGCGCGACCTGGCGCCAGCCCAGCGTGCGCAGGAAGGCATCGGTCTCGACCTGGCCGGCGCCGAACATCTCCGAGAGCCGCCCGGACGTCATGTGACGCCGTACGTCCATCTCCCAGAACCGGTCCTGCGCGTGCACGAAGCCCTGCGCGCGGAAGAGGTCGTCGTCGTTGTCCGCGTAGAGCTGGGGAATTCCGTGGGCATCGCGCTTCACGTCGACGGTCCCGGTCAGGCCCGGCACCTTGAGGGAGCCGGTGGTCTGGGGGAAGGAGGCGCGCACGCTGTCCACGCTCCAGTACGCCCCGTAGCCGAGGCCCGCGAAGAGCGCCAGGACCAGGACGAGCACGATCAGACGGGCGCGTCGTCCCTTCTTCTTGACGGGAGGAGCGGTTTCGTTGGCGGGCATCGCTGTCCTTAGAGGGGCAGGGTGGTCCTGGGAGTACTGGGAGCAACCATAGGCGTACGACCGCCTCCGTTGATCCGCCAGGGGTCGAGGTGCTGAGGACAGGGGGGAACAGGCGTTTCACAATGTGGTTATCGCGTAAAGGGCGCGTCAAAGATTAGGTAAGGTAACGAACTACTTGCCGAACTTGTCGCCGGGAGGATCGATCCGCCGGGCGCATTGAGGAGGGCCGCCCGCTGACTGTCCACACGCTCAATGAGCTTTTGCTGGTCTGCTCGCTCGTGCTGCTCGTCGCTGTCGCGGCGGTACGCATCTCTTCACGCAGCGGTCTCCCCAGCCTGCTCATCTACCTCGGCATAGGCATCGCGATAGGCCAGGACGGCATCGGCAACGTCGTATTCGACAATGCCGAGCTGACCCAGGTCATCGGCTATGCCGCGCTGGTCGTGATCCTCGCCGAGGGCGGTCTGGGCACGAAGTGGAAAGAGATCAAGCCGGCCCTGCCGGCCGCGGTCGTGCTTTCCCTGGTGGGCGTGGCAGTGAGCGTGGGCGTGACGGCGGCGGGGGCGCACTACCTGGTCGGCCTGGAATGGCGACAGGCCCTGCTGATCGGCGCGGTCGTCTCCTCGACCGATGCGGCGGCCGTCTTCTCCGTGCTGCGGAAGGTCCCGCTGCCCTCCCGGATCACGGGCGTCCTGGAGGCCGAGTCCGGATTCAACGACGCACCCGTCGTCATCCTGGTGGTGGCCTTCTCGACCGTCGGCCCGGTGGACGAGTGGTACGTCCTGATCGGCAAGATCGCCCTGGAGCTGGCGATCGGCGTCGCGATCGGCCTGACCGTGGGCTTCCTGGGCGCTTACGGCCTGCGACACGTGGCCCTGCCCGCCTCCGGCCTCTACCCGATCGCCGTGATGGCCATCGCCATCGTGGCGTACGCGGCCGGCGCGATCGCGCACGGCTCCGGCTTCCTCGCGGTGTACCTGGCCGCGATGGTGCTCGGGAACGCGAAGCTCCCGCACTGGCCGGCCACCAGGGGATTCGCCGACGGGCTCGGCTGGATCGCCCAGATCGGCATGTTCGTGCTGCTGGGCCTGCTGGTCACCCCGCACGAGCTGGTCCGCGACTTCTGGCCCGCCGTGATCATCGGACTGGTGCTGACGATGGTCGCGCGGCCCCTGGAGGTCTTCATCAGCCTGCTGCCCTTCCGGATCTCCTGGCAGGAGCAGGCGCTGATGTCGTGGGCGGGCCTGCGCGGCGCCGTGCCCATCATCCTGGCGACCATCCCCATGGTGTCCGGGATCGAGGGCAGCGACCGCGTCTTCAACATCGTCTTCGTGCTGGTCGTCGTCTACACCCTGGTCCAGGGGCCGACCCTGCCCTGGCTGGCGCGCAAGCTGAACCTCGGGGGCGGGGACGAGGGCGCCTTCGACCTCGGGATCGAGTCGGCGCCGCTGGAGAAGCTGCGCGGGCACCTGCTGTCCTTCTCCATCCCGCCGGCCTCGCGGATGCACGGCGTGGAGGTGAGCGAGCTGCGGCTGCCGCCGGGGGCCTCGGTCACGCTGGTGGTCCGGGACGCGAAGAGCTTCGTACCGGCGCCGTCGACCGTGCTGCGGCGCGGGGACGAGCTGCTGGTGGTGGCCACGGACCCGGTCCGGGACGCGGCGGAGGCGCGGCTGCGGGCGGTCGCCCGGGGCGGCAAGCTGGCGGGGTGGCTGGGCACCGGCGGACCCGTCTCGCGCTAGCGCGGCACGGGATCGAGATTTAGAGCGGCGTTCTAATTCACCGATTTGACGGAGATATGCCCGCTTTCGCTTGCTTTTCCGGGCTCTTTACATGCGAAGCGGGCGTTAATCCCAGGTGAAGACACCCCCTGTCGCCGAATTCACAGGGCGTGGTAGTGGGTTTCCCTGTACGATGAAGGCACACCAGATCGAACCAACTCTGCCTGACGCAGAGCTGGCGCGACCGCAAAGCGGCCGTGGCACCCTCCCGCAGTGGGCGCCCAGGTATCACTCGGTTCTGCGCAAGAGGACAGCTCTCGGGGCTCCCACATGTACGGGTGCGGCCGCTCACAAGGCGATGCACCGTCCGCAGACGGGGAAGCTCTACCAGGCAGCGGAAAGGCAAGGCCGTGACATCCGCGGTCACGACCGACACGTCCGCCCGCCCCGGCTACGGGCAGCTCCTTCGCACTCCCGGCGCCCTCGGCTTCGTACTCCCCGGCTTCGCAGCGCGACTCCCCTTCGGCATGCTGACGATCAGCATCCTGCTGCTGGTCCAGCACACCACCGGTTCCTACGGCAGCGCCGGCATCGTCGCTGCCGTCACCGGCATCTCCATGGCACTGTCCGCCCCGCTGATGGGCATCGTCACCGACCGCTTCGGCCAGACCGCCGTCCTGCTGCCCGTGGTCCTCGCGCACTCCGCCGCCGTCACCGGCCTGGCCGCGCTGGCCCTGCTGGACGCGCCCCTCTGGGCACTGGCGATCGCCGCCGTACCCACCGGTGCCTCGGTGCCGCAGGTCGGACCGATGGTCCGGGCGCGCTGGGCCGCCAAGCTGGAGGGCTCCCCGCTGCTGCCGACGGCCGCCGCCTTCGAGTCCGTCACCGACGAGTTCACCTTCGTCGTCGGCCCGGTCCTCGCGACCGCGCTGTGCACCGGCGTCCACCCGGCGGCCGGTCTGGTCACCGAGGCCACGCTGACCCTGCTGGGCGGCCTGCTCTTCGCGGCCCAGCGGGCCAGCCAGCCGAAGCTGCACGTCCCGTCCGCCGCCGGTGAGCAGCGCGCCTTCGCGCTGTCCTTCCCGGGCCTGCGCGTCCTGATCTTCGCCTTCCTCGGGATCGGCGCCGTCTTCGGCGGCATGCAGGTCTCGCTCGCCGCCTTCTCCAACGAGATCGGCAACCCCGGGGCCAACGGCCTGCTCTACGGAGTCTTCGCCGCCGGCAACATGATCGCCGGCATCGCCATGGGCGCCATCGCCTGGAAGATCGGCCCGCGTCGCCGCCTGATCCTCGGCTACATCGGCCTCACCGCCGCCGCGTCCGTCCTGTGGGCCGCGAACTCGATGATCGTGCTGGGTGCGCTCGGCCTGGTCGTCGGCCTGTGCATCGCCCCGGCGCTGATCACCGGCTACACCATGGTCGAGCAGCTGGTCCCCGCCAACGCGCGGACCGAGGCCTTCACGTGGCTGACCGGCTCGATCGCCTTCGGTCAGGCCCTCGCCGTCATCCTGGCCGGCCGCCTGACGGACGCACACGGTTCCTCGTTCGGCTTCCTGGTGCCCATGGGTGCCACCGCGCTCGCACTGGCCACGCTGCTGGCGCTGCGCGCGAAGCTGGCCCCGAAGGCACCGAGCCGGATCGTGAACGCGTCCGCGCAGGGGGCCGCGCCCGCGGCGCCGGCCACCGCCACCGCCTCCGCCACCGCACCGGCGGCCGCCCCGGCGACCGGCTCCCCGGTGTCCCGTAACCGGGTGAACGAGCGTGGGATGGGTCACCGCGTGCCGGTGACGGTGGACTGATCCGCCGGAATACGTCACCATGGAGCGTCGTTAGCACTCATTGAGTCAGAGTGCCAGGAGGAAATTCGTGCCGACCTACCAGTACCAGTGCACCGAGTGCGGTGAGGGCCTTGAGGCCGTGCAGAAGTTCACCGATGACGCACTGACCGTGTGCCCGAGCTGCGACGGACGCCTGAAGAAGGTGTTCTCCGCGGTCGGCATCGTCTTCAAGGGCTCCGGTTTCTACCGGAACGACAGCCGTGGCGCGTCGTCGAGCAGCACCCCTGCCTCGAAGCCGTCATCGAGCTCTTCGTCGTCCTCGACGTCGACCGCTGCCGCCGCTCCTGCCGCCTCGTCCTCCTC
This sequence comes from Streptomyces sp. NPDC054932, assembly GCF_053610205.1. Taxonomy (NCBI): domain Bacteria; kingdom Bacillati; phylum Actinomycetota; class Actinomycetes; order Kitasatosporales; family Streptomycetaceae; genus Streptomyces; species Streptomyces sp. NPDC054932. The sequence goes on from NZ_JBSGXU010000020.1 coordinate 28,555, forward strand.
GACGTCGTCGAGCTCGTCGAGCAGCAGCTCCACGTCGGCCGCCTGATCGCTTCTCCCCGAGGCCCCGCACGCCCCGACCGGGCAGCGGGGCCTTCGGCATGCCCCGTTAGGGTGGGCCGCATGGTGAACGCAGAGATCGGTGTCATCGGCGGTTCGGGCTTCTACTCCTTCCTGGAGGACGTCTCCGAGATCCAGGTGGAGACCCCGTACGGGCCCCCGAGCGACTCCCTGTACTTGGGTGAGCTGGGCGGCCGCCAGGTGGCCTTCCTGCCCCGGCACGGACGCAGTCACACCGTCCCGCCGCACAAGATCAACTACCGGGCCAACCTGTGGGCCCTGCGCTCGGTCGGTGTCCGCCAGGTGCTGGGCCCGTGCGCGGTCGGCGGCCTGCGGGCCGAGTACGGGCCGGGCACGCTGCTCGTTCCCGACCAGCTGGTCGACCGTACGAAGTCCCGCGCCCAGACCTTCTTCGACGGCGAGCCGCTGCCGGACGGGTCCGTTCCGAACGTCGTGCACACCACCTTCGCCGACCCGTACTGCCCGGTGGGCCGGTCCGTGGCGCTGGCGGCGGCCCGGGGCCGGGACTGGGAGCCCGTGGACGGCGGCACCATGGTCGTCATCGAGGGGCCGCGGTTCTCGACGCGCGCCGAGTCGCAGTGGCATGCGGCGGCGGGCTGGTCGGTGGTCGGCATGACCGGTCACCCGGAGGCGGTCCTCGCCCGCGAGCTGGGGCTCTGCTACACCTCGATGGCCCTGGTCACGGACCTGGACGCGGGCGCCGAGACGGGCGAGGGCGTCTCCCACACCGAGGTCCTGAAGGTGTTCGGCGAGAACGTCGGCCGACTGCGCGAGGTCCTCTTCGACGCGGTGGCGGCCCTGCCGGCCACGGAGGCCCGGGACTGCCTGTGCACGCACGCGCACGACGGCTGGGACCTGGGCATCGAGCTCCCGTAACCCTGCTGAACCGGGACACGGCCGAGGAGTACGAGATACCCCTCGACCGGTTCCCCGTCGAGCCCGCCCTGGCGGGAGCGGGCGCTCGACCGGTCGGCGGCCGGCGGCTGTCACATCCGGCCCGGCTGTCCGGTCCTCCCTGGTGAAGGCGGAAACAAGACCGCCCCTGCCCGGGAGATGACTGTCATGCCGCGTATCTCGCTCACCCCGCCCCGCACCCTCCTCATGCGCATCGGCTCCTGGTACTCGCGCCGCACGTACGGCAAGGTCCTCGACCCCGGCCAGGCCTACGGGCACCACTCGCGCGTGCTGTTCTCGTACGTCCGCCTGGAACAGCAGGCGGCGAAGTGGAAGGCGCTCGACGCCGGTCTCAAGCACCTGGCCGTGATGGCGGCGGCGGCCCGGATCAACTGCTCGTGGTGCATGGACTTCGGCTACTGGGAGGGCCACGAGCTGGGGGTGGCGACGGAGAAGATCGAGCGGGTGCCCCGGTGGCGGGAGGCCCCCGAGGTGTTCACCGAGCTGGAACTGCTGGTCATGGAGTACGCCGAGGCCATGACGGAGACCGAGCCGACGGTTACGGACGAGCTCGCGCGGGACCTGATCGCACGGCTCGGCGAGGAGGCCTTCGTCGAGCTCACGGCGATGGTCGCGCTGGAGAACTGGCGTTCGCGCGTCAACAGCGCCTTCGGCCTGACCAGTCAGGGCTTCGCGGAGGCATGCCGGCTCCCGGCCGGGCGCTGACCCCGACAATGACGGCGTGGACACGGACCTCTCCCCCGCCGACCGCAAGGTCATCGTCGCCCTCGACTTCGACGACCGCCGGGCCGCCGAGGAGCTCGTCGAGCGCCTCGGCGACGCGTGCGGCTTCTACAAGATCGGCCTGGAACTGCTGACCGCCGCGGGTCCGGGGCTCGCACGGGACCTCGTCGGGCGGGGGCACGAGGTCTTCCTCGACCTGAAGCTCTTCGAGATACCGAACTCCGTCGCCGGCGCCGTCCGGGCCGCAGGCTCCCTGGGCGCGTCCATGGTGACCGTGCACGCCATGGGCGGTACGGGAATCATGGCCGCGGCGGTGGAGGCGGCACGGGAGTTCCCGCGGCTGCGGGTACTCGCGCTGACGGTGGTCACCAACATGACCGGGAGCGACCTGGCGGACATCGGCATCGCCGCGGACACCGAGGAGCAGGTGCTGCGGCTGGCGCGGCTGGCGGTCGGCGCGGGATGCGACGGGGTCGTCGCCTCGCCGCGGGAGGCCCGGGTGCTGCGCGAACTGCTGGGGCCGGAGCGGTTGATCGTCACGCCGGGCGTGACCCTGGAACCGGACGGCGCGACGGGCGGGCACGCCCGGCCGGGAACGCCCCGGGCGGCCTTCGCCGCCGGGGCCTCGCACGTCGTGGTGGGCCGGTCGATCGCCCGGGCCGCGGACCCGGTGGCCGCGCTGCGGCGGGTACGGGCGGGCGGCTGACACCTGCGGGTGACGGGGTTGTCCACAGGCTGGGGATCGTCCACAGGCCCCGGCGGGATTCACCGGGAGACCGGATCGTGGGAGGTGTCCGGGCGACGGGTCCGGGCACGGCAACTCGTTCGGTCTGGTGGTGTTCGTCATGTCCCGTTGTTCCACGGCTTCTTCGGCTTCCTCTGCTCCCTCGGCTTCCTCGGCTTTCTCGGCTTCCTCGGCTTCCTCGGCTTCCTCTGTTTCTGCGACCTCGTCCGCGTGTCCCCCCGCGCGCCCGGTCCCGCCGTTCCCGCCGCTGCGCGTGGGGCGGGGCGGGGACCGGCTGCGCCGGGCGGTGCGGCGCCGTCGGCGGGCCGCCTCGGCCGCGCTGGCCGTCGTGGCGGCGGCCCTGGCGGTGGGCGGCGCCGAGGCGCAGGCCTCGCGGGGCGCCGCGCCGCCCGCGGCCGGGGTTTCCCGGAATGCGGCGCCACCTGCGGCGGCGCCAATGGTGTCGGCCCCCGTGCGCATCGCGGACGCGGCGACGGTGCGGCTGCTGCGGCCCGGGGACCGGGTGGACGTGGTCGCGGCGGAGCGCACCGGGCCGCCCCGGGTGGTGGCCGCGGGGGCACGGGTGGCGGAAGTCCCCGATCCCGACAGGGGTGTTGCGGACGGCGGGGCGCTGGTGGTGCTGTCCGTGCCGCGGGACACCGCGCGGGAGCTCGTGGGTGCGGGCGCCATGACGCGGCTGGCGGTGACGTTGTGCTGATTCGCACGCCCGGTCAGTCAATTCACCTCGAGGTGGGGGCCGATTGGACACGCCGTGCCCGGACTGCCGTAGCTTTCGGAACCGTTGGCTCCGTGTTCGGCACATGTGAAGAAGGGCTCAGTGGTGAGCGAGAAGAAGAAGGACAGCGTGCTGGCAGGCTTCAAGGCCTTCCTGATGCGCGGCAATGTGGTCGACCTGGCGGTGGCCGTGGTCATCGGCGCCGCGTTCACGAACATCGTGAACTCGGTGGTCAAGGGGATCATCAGCCCGGTGGTGGGCGCGGTCGGCACGCAGAGCCTGGACGGCTACAAGTCCTGCCTCAAGGCCCCTTGCGGCATCGGCCCGAACGGCCAGCCGACGGGTGTGGAGATCCTCTGGGGCTCGGTGCTGAACGCGACGCTGACCTTCGTGATCACCGCCGCGGTCGTCTACTTCCTCATGGTGCTGCCGATGGCGAAGTACCTCGCCAAGCAGGAGGCCCGCCGCAAGGCCAGGGAAGGTGTGCAGGAGATCGTCGAGATCACCGAGCTGGAGGTCCTCAAGGAGATCCGGGACACCCTGGTCGCGCAGCGGTCCGGCAACGGCCCCGCGGGATCGCGCGACAGGTTCTGACCGCTCCGGCCGCCCGGGCCGGTCAGATGTGGTGCGGGGGCTTCTCGTCGAGGAAGCGGGCCAGGTCGGCCGCGCTGCCGCCGGCGGGCGGCCGCTCGCCCCAGCCGCGGTCTGTGTCGTCCGAGGACTGCTGGTCCAGCGGGTCGTCGAAGACCAGCCTGGGCTTCGGCCGGGGCCGGTCGGCCCCCTGGGCGGGACGCGGGGGCTGCGGGTCGGGGGTGCTGCTCATGCCTCCAGGGTACGGCCGCCCCCAAGATGATCTTCTGCTGGCTGAAGGGGCTGCGGCCACCCTGAGGTCCTTCATCAGGAACCGGGCGAGCAGCGCCGTGATCACCAGCAGCGGCACCCGGAGAAGGGCGCCGTTCTGCAGCCAGATGTCGGTGTTCTCCTTGGCGTCGTGCTGCGGACCGCCCGCCGGGGCGCCGAGGACGGCCGCGGTGACCACCACGGGGGCGACCAGCTGGACGACGCTCACACCGAGGTTGCCGAGCCCGCCGTTGAGACCGCTCGCGCTGCCCTTCTCCCTCTTGGGGAAGAAGAAGCCGATGGTGGCCATCGAGGAGGCGAAGTTCGCGCGGCCGATGCCGCAGACGGCCGCGATCAGCACCAGCTCCCAGTACGGGGCGGCGTTGTCCTGGAGCGCGAAGCCGAGCCACAGCATCGGCGACGGTGACCGACCACACCTGCCAGACCACGAAACCGAGCATCAGCGCCGGGATCGAGACCCAGAGGTTGCGCTGGGCGACCGTGCGGCCGGTGGACTGCCAGAAGTCCTCGTCCTCGGGCCGCCCGTCCCCGATGGTGGCCCCGGGCCTGTAGGTCTCGGCGCGGTGCGAGCGCACCGTCCGGGGAGTGGGGGTGGGTGTGGACATGGTCATCGGTCCTTCGGGTCGAGGAGCCACAGTCCGATCACGACGAGGAAGGACAGGACCAGGAATCCCGCCCCCCACCAGGCCGTGCCGGTGTTGCCCTCCATCCATTCGTTGACGGTGACCGTCAGCGCCCAGAGCTGTCCGACGACGACGGTGAGGGCCAGGGTCAGACGGGCGTTCAGCTTCGAGGACCGCTCCGGCTCCTGCTCGCTGCCGGCCCCCGGGCCGGGGCCCGTGTGCCGGATCCGGGGGTCTCCGTAGCCACTGGTGGGGCGGATCTGCGGATACCGGTCCCGCACCGGCCGGTTCAGCCGGGGCTGGGCACTGCCCGGGTGGTACTCCGGGCGCGGAGGGGGCTGTGCTTCGCTCATGTCCGCCCCGTCCGGCTCGCGGCGGGGCCGTTCGCACCGGGACAGCCCAGCTGCACGGTCGCCAGGGGGTTGGAATCGCCGAACTGCCGGCAGAGCGCTTCCCGGGCCGGCTCTCCCGACCGGGCGGTGGCGATGGCCCAGACGCTGCCGTCGGGCCGCTCGGTCAGGAAGATCCTGGGGAGCGGGCGGGGCGGCGGGCCCGCGGTGACCTCGCCGGTGCGGACCTCGAAGACCCCTTCGTGGCAGGGGCAGTACAGCTCCCCCTCGTCGCCCCGGTCCTCCCGCCACAGCACGGCGCAGGCCAGATGCGTGCAGACGGCGGAGTAGCCGACGAGGGAACCGTCGGTCAGCCGCACGGCGAGGGCCCGGTCCTCGTCGCCGGGGAACCGGAAGGCCACCGACTGGCCGGGCGCCAGCCGGTCGGTGACCTTCTTGGCCTCGGGCAGCGTCTCGCTGTCGCCGTGCCGGTGCAGGATGCCGGCGGCGACGCCGACACCGCCGATGGCCAGGCCGCCGGAGACGGTGGCGACGATCCGCAGGTAGTCGCGGCGCGTGGTGAGGGAGTCGGCGCTGATCCGGTCGCGCAACTGCTCGGCGGCCGCGTCGCCGTCGGCCTCCGGGCCGGGCGCGGGGGGCGGGTGTTCGGTGAGGCTCATCGGACGTCGACCCCATTCACCTCGACGACGGGCAGGCCGCCGGGGACCGGCCACTGGACCTTGTCGGCGGGGACGACCATCGCCACCCCGGTGCTGACCATCACGTCACCGAAGACGAAGGAGTCGGCCACCTGGACGCCGGGGCGCTCGGCCTGGAGCTCTTCGAGGGTGCCGTAGAAGAGGGCGCCGGTGGGGCAGACGGTGGCGCACATGGGGGCGAGGCCGTAGGCGGTGCGGTCGTAGCAGAGGTTGCACTTCATCTGGAGCTTCGCCTGTAGGTCGATCTTGGGCACGCCGAAGGGGCAGGCGTTGACGCAGTTGGCGCAGCCGATGCAGCGGGTGGTGTCGGCCTGCTGGACCACGCCGTCGGGGGTCACCAGGATCGCGTCGGCGGGACAGACCTCGGCGCAGGGGGCGACCGGGTCCTCGCAGTGCATGCAGACGGTCGGGAGGGAGGCGACGGACATGCCGGGTTCGGTGTAGTCCAGGTGGATCATCGACTTGCCGCGGTGGGAGTCGCATTCGCGGCAGGCGGAGACGCAGGCCTGGCAGCCGATGCAGCGGCCCGGGTCGATGAAGATCGTGCGGCCCATCATGGCGGGTCAGCTCCTCTCCGCCGTGCCACGGCCCTGCGAGGACGTGGGGGGCAGGGGGTCGGCGCGGGACACCTGGGTCTGCGGATAGGCCTCGTGGCCCGGGGCCGTGGGCGGCGCGGGGACCTCGTCGACCCGCTCGGCGGGCTCGAGCCGGGCGGCGCACACCTTGTACTCGGGGATCTTCGAACGGGGGTCGAGGGCGTCGATGGTCAGGGCGTTCGCGGCCGTCGGCACGGGCCAGTGGTAGGGGATGAAGACGGTGTCGGGGCGGATGGCCTCGGTGACCAGGGCAGGGAAGACCTCGCTGCCGCGGCGGGTGACCACCCGTACCGGGTCGCCGTTGCGGTAGCCGTGCGAGGGGTGGAGCTCCACCCAGGGGCGCGGTGTCTGCTCGACGAGGGCGCCCAGACGGCGGGTCTGGTTGCCGGAGAGGAAGTGCGCGACGGTGCGGCCGGTGGTGAGGGAGAGGGGGTACTCCTCGGTGTACGGGTCCATGGGCTCGTGCCACTCGACCACCTGCATGTGGACCTTGCCGTCGGGGTGGTAGGTCCGGCCGCCCTCGAACAGCCGGGGAGTGCCCGGGTGCTCGGTGGAGGGACAGGGCCACACAATGCCTCCGGTCTCCTCAAGTCGTTCGTAGGTGATGCCGTAGTAGTCGTTGACCGTGCCGGCGGAGGCGACGCGCAGTTCGTCGAACACCTCGCGGGAGCTCGTGAAGGCGAACTTGTCGCCGGCTCCGAGGCGCCTGGCGAGCTCGCACATCACCCAGGTGTCGGTGCGCACCCCGGCGGGGGGCTCCTGCGCCTTGTTGTGCTTGACGACGCGGGCCTCGGTGTTGGCCATGACGCCCTCGTCCTCCGCCCACACGGTGACCGGGAAGACCACGTGCGCGTTGGCCGCGGTCTCGGAGAGGAAGAAGTCGAATTGGGCGTGGAATTCGAGGGCGTCGTAGCCCTCCTTGACCGTCGTGTAGTGGGGGAGCGAGACGAAGGGGTTGTTGCAGATGCCGATCAGACCGCGGATCTCCTGCCGCTGCATCTGCCAGACCATTTCCATCATGGAGGTGCCGGCGGGCGGGAGTTCGGACTCCTCGATGCCCCAGATCTCGCAGATCTGGCGGCGGTGCTCCTCGTTCGTGATGGACCGGCCGCCGGGGAGGAGGTCGGCCTTCTGCCCGTGCTCGCGGCCGCCCTGGCCGTTGCCCTGGCCGGTGATGGTGCCGTAGCCGGCCCCCGGCCTGCCGAGGTTTCCGGTGGCCACGCACATGTTGATGATGGACAGGCAGTTCTCGACTCCCTGCGAGTGGTGTTCCACCCCGCGCGCGTGGAGGGCCATGGCCTTGCCGGCGCCGCCGAACACCCTGGCCACCTCGACGATCTGCTCGGCGGGGACGCCGCAGATCCCGGCGGACCGGGCGGGCGGGTAGCCCTGGACGGTCTTCCTGACCTCGTCCCAGCCGGTGGTGTGGGCGGCCAGGTAGGCCTCGTCGATCAGGCTCTCGGCGACGAGCACATGGAGCACGGCGTTGAAGAAGGCCGAGTCGGTGCCGGGCTTGAGGGCGACGTGGATGTCGGCGGTGCGCGCGATGGCCGTCTCCCGCGGGTCGACGACGATCAGCGAGGCGCCCCGGTCGCGGGCTCCCCAGATGTACTGGGTCATCACCGGGAAGCACTCGCCGACGTTCGACCCGGCGATGAGCAGGCAGTCGGTGAGGAGGATGTCGGAGAAGGGGTTGGCCGCACGGTCGATGCCGAAGGAGAGCTTGTTGGCGCCGGCGGCACTGACCATGCACAGGCGGCCGTTGTAGTCGACGTGCCGCGTCCCCAGCGCGACCCGGCCGAACTTGCCGACGAGGTAGGTCTTCTCCGAGTACAGGCTGGCGCCGCCGAGCAGTCCGAAGGCGTCCTTGCCGTGGGCCTCCTGGATGCGGCGGATCTCGGAGACGGTGAAGTCCAGCGCCTCCTCCCAGGATGCCTCGCGCAACTCCTCGTCCCGGGAGCGGCGCAGCAGCGGCGCGGTCAGCCGGTCGGGGTGGTTGACCTGCTGGTAGGCGTTGATGCCCTTGGGGCACAGCCGCATCCGGTTGATGTCGTGGTTGCGGGGCTCCACGCCGAAGACCTTGCCGCCCCGGTCCACGCGCAGGTACATCCCGCACTGCACGCCGCAGAAGCAGCAGTGGGTGGGGACGAGGGTCTCGCCGTTCTGGTCGGCGTGCCACTGGTCGGCGGGGATGCCGCCCGCGTCGCGGAAGTTGCGGGTGCCGGGCGGGGCGATCGAGGGGTCGAGGGGCAGCGGGTCGGTCCCGGCCGGTTCCGTCGCGGTCACTTGAAACCCTTCTTGACACGGGTCAGGTAGGCGTTGCCGCGCAGCACCCGCTTGCAGCGCGGGCAGTATTCGACGAAGGCGTTGAAGCCGAGGTTCAGGTCCTGCATCGTGCCGCGCAGGTTCTCCACGTACGGGGTGGTGTCGATGGGTTCCCCGCAGCGCCTGCAGGCGAAGACCTGTTCGTCCTGGCGGGCCGTGTACTTGAACAGCTGCATGCCGACGGCGGCCGGGCGCTGGACGATGTGGAAGAACTTCCCGAACGGGATGTAGATGAGGGTGAACACCACCGACACCATGTGCAGGATGGCCAGGAACTCGTAGCCTCCGCCGTGCAGGAAGATCGACGAGAAGGTCAGCAGCAGCCCGGTCACGGAGATCACGATCAGGCAGATCAGCGGCAGCAGGTCGTAGGCGAAGCGCTGGCCGGTGATCGCGCCGCGGTCCTTCATCCTGCGCCACAGGAAGTACGAGGCTCCGGGGATGACCAGCACCGCGGCGATGTCCAGGCCGTGGAACATCAGCCAGCCCCAGACGTTCAGCGAGTCGAAGCCGAGGACCTTGATCCCCCAGATCCGCATCTCGTAGCCGGGGCCCGAGCCGCTGTCGGAGGTGAAGGTGAACCAGCCCCAGGTCAGCGGGAAGGTGATGAGGGCGGCCAGGACACAGCCCCAGAAGATGAGCTGGTGGGCGGCCCAGCGGCCGCGCGAGCGGGCGCCGAGGAACTTCTGGAAGCCGAGGTAGGTGGCGATCATCCTGGGCAGGGCGGTGGGCGCCCTGCGGAAGTTGTCGGCCGAGAAGAGGCTGCCGAAGCCCTTCCTGAAGAGGCGGCGCGCGCCGGGCGCGGAGACCCAGACCGTGTACCGGTAGGCCACGCCGAAGGCCAGGAAGACGGTGGCGACGGCGTACGGCAGCAGCGCCGAGTCGAAGTCGCGCAGCATCCGGCTGCCCAGCACGATGGCGGCGACGAGCAGGAGCGAGACGACCGTGCCCGCCAGGGCGGCCCGGGCGGTGACCGACCGTCGGGTGCCCGGCCCGTGCGGGAATGGGGCCGACCGGGTCTCCGCCCCGGCGGCTCCTGCGGACCCGGGAGGCGGCGGAGGGGCGGCGAGGGCTTCTGATGGCTCGGACACAGCCCCACGCTAGGCGACCTGTACCGATTCAGCCCGTTATGCCGTATGTGCAGTTGGACCGAACGGGGTCATACGCCGTCAAGCCGTGCGCCTCGAAAATCGCGTTGGCCAGCCCGCCCGGCCCGCCGTCGGACCGCCGCGCCGGGCCGGCGTTCCCACGCATCCGCCCGGGGCACACGGGCTGTACCGGCAGCGCGTCCGGCCCTCCGGAAGTCCCGCCTCTGCTCTCCTGGCCGGTATGGCCTACTCCACCATGACCGCTCGCAGCCCCGACGAGGCCCACCGCGCCGCCACCCCGCTGGAGCTGTTCTTCGACCTCTGCTTCGTCGTCGCCATCGCGCAGGCCGGCGCCCGGCTGGTCCACTCGCTCGCGGAGGGCCATCCCGGCGCCGGGGTGGTCGGCTACTTCTTCGTCTTCTTCGGCGTGTGGTGGGCCTGGATGAATTTCACCTGGTTCGCCTCGGCCTACGACGTGGACGACGTCCCGTACCGGATCGCGACGCTCGTGCAGATCGCCGGTGTGCTCGTGTACGCGGCCGGGGTGAGCCGGGCCTTCGACGACAACGACTGGGCGGTCGCCGTCACCGGCTACATCATCATGCGCGTCGCCCTGACGGCGCAGTGGCTGCGGGCCGCCGCCGGGGAGCGGGGCGCGGCCCGGACGGCAGCGCTGACGTACGCGTGCGGACTGGTGCTCTGTCAGCTGGGCTGGCTCGGCCTGCTGTTCGTCCCGGACGACTGGAAGCGCTGGCTGTTCCTCGTCCTGCTCGTCGCGGAGCTGGGGGTTCCGGTGATCGCCGAGCGCGGCCACCGGACGCCCTGGCACGCGCACCACATCGTGGAGCGGTACGGCCTGTTCACCATCATCGTGCTCGGCGAGACGATTGCCGCGGCCACGGTGGCCGTCAAGTCCGCGATCGACGAGCACGAGGCACTGGGCCAGCTGCTGCCCATCGCCGCGGGCGGGCTGCTGATCGTCTTCGCCGCGTGGTGGATCTACTTCGCCGTGCCGATGCACGAGCACCTGACCTCCAACCGCGAGGCCATCCCGTGGGGCTACGGACACCTGCTGATCTTCGCCTCGGGCGCGGCGATCGGCGCCGGCATCGAGGTCGCGGTCGAGCACGCCGTCGGCAAGGCGCACATCTCCCAGGTCGCCGCGAACGCCGCGGTGACCGTCCCGACCGCGCTGTTCCTGATGATGGTGTGGCTGCTGCACTCCCGGCAGTTCAAGCGCGGCGCCGCCCAGCAGCTGGTCCTGCCGGTGTCCGCCGTCGTGACGCTCGCCTGTACCTGGTCGGGCATCCACGCCGTCCTGTGGGCGGGCCTCGTCGGGGTGCTGACGGTGGCGGTCGGACTGACCCTGGCCACGCGGGCCGGAACTCCCGCCACCGCCTGAGTCCGGGCGGGCCGCACGCACCCGCTCCCGCACCCGCACCCGGCGAACCGTCACTCCCGCGCCCCCGCCGCCGTTCTCCAGCGCAGAACGACGCGCACCGCGCACCGACTGGAGGCCCTGCCATGACACTTCCGGCACCACGCCACGGCACCGACCCCGGCAGGGAGCTGGCCGAGCCAGGCTTCTGGCAGCAGCCCCCCGCCCACCGCCTCGCCGCTTTCGCCCGGCTGCGCGCGGCCGACGGCCCGGTCCTCGTCCCGGAAGGGTCCGGTCCCGGCCACTGGGCCCTCGTCCGCCACGCCCAGGTGCAGGAGGCCAGCCGCCTGCCCAAGGTCTTCGCCAGCGCCCCCGGCGTGACCACGCCCGAGCCGGCCCGCTGGGTCAGGGCCCTCTTCGGGGACTCGATGGTCAATCTGGACGGCCCCGACCACGCCCAGCTGCGCAAGATCGTGCAGCGTGCCTTCACACCCCGTCTGCTGGCGGCCGCCGAGGCCGACATCCACGCCGTGGCCACCCGCATCGTGGACGACGTACTGGCCGAACAGCCGGACGAGTTCGTCTCGGCCGTGGCCTCCCGGCTGCCCCTGGAGGTCATCTGCAACATGATGGGCATTCCGGAGCACTACCGCGCCGAGATCGCCGACCGCGTCAACCACGCCTCGGAGAACATCGGCGTGGAGCGGGGCCTGGCCTCCCGGCTGCGGATGCCCGGGCGCGGGCTGCGCGCGCTCGCCCGGATGCAGCGGATGGTGGCGGGCATCGGGCGGGAGCGGCGCAAGAACCCCACCGACGACCTGATCTCGGCGCTGGTCTGCGCGAACGTCGACGGCCAGGCGCTCGGGGCGCGCCAGCTGGGCGCCTTCTTCTCCCTGCTGATGGTCGCCGGGGTGGAGACCACCCGTAACGCGATCACCCACGGGCTGACCCTGCTGACCGATCACCCGGACCAGCGGGACCTGCTGCTCTCGGACTTCGAGAAGTACGCGGACGGCGCCGTGGACGAGATGATCCGCCACTCGACGCCGATCATCCAGTTCCGCCGGACCGTGGCGGCCGAGCACACCATGGACGGCCACGTGTTCCGGCCGGGCGACAAGGTGGTCCTCTACTACGCCTCCGCCAACCGCGACGAGGCGGTCTTCCCCGACCCCGACGACTTCGTCATCACCCGCTCGCCCAATCCGCACCTGGGGTTCGGCGGCGGCGGCCCGCACTTCTGCCTGGGCGCGCACCTGGCCAGGGTGGAGATGAAGGCCCTCTTCCGCGAGCTGCTGACCCGTCCGGTCGGGCTGCGGGCGGTGGGGCTGCCGGACCTGGCGGGGTCGAACTTCGACAACCGGGTCCGCTCGCTCAGGTTCGCCTTCGAACGTCCCGGCCCCTGACGGCGGGGCCGGCCGGGAAACCGGCCACCGGGCAGGCTGGGAGCCCGGCGGCCGGAGCATGGGGCGGCGGCACCCGGCCCGTGGCTACCGCTGCACGCGCCGCACGGCGAGGACGCAGTGGGCGCTGCTGGTGAGCACCGACTCGTCACCCGCGAAGGCCTGCAGGGTCTCCGGCGCGACCGGCCGGCCCGGGACCGCCTCCGGCCAGGCGCGGGTGGCGAAGAGGAAGTACGCCTGCCCGCTCTCGTCCGCCGCGGCGACCCACTCGTCGGGGGCGGTGCAGCGCGCGTTCATCCCGGGCAGGGTGAGCGCGATCTGATTGCCCTCCAGCAGGATCTGCACCGGGAAGGTGGCCGCCTTGAGGGTGCCGTCCATGACCACGTCGCCGATGGGCAGGCCGATCTCCTCCAGCAGCCCGCGGGCGGCCGCCTCGCCGGCCTCCCGGCCCTTCGGGCCGTCACCGAGGGTGTAGGCGAGGAGGTACGGGATGTCGTGCGCCTCTTCGGGGTCTCCGATCCAGGCGAGCACCGAAAGAGTGCCGAGCTGGGACCGGTCGATTTCGGCTTGAGTAGAAGTCATGCGCGCACCCTAGTGGTCTCTCCGGCGAGCCTTTCACGGCCCTTCACCCGGGCGGGCTAGACGGCCCAGAATCCCTCTCCGGAATTCGTCTGCATGTTCGCGTCCTGGTACTGGAGCCGCACAATGCGCGCGCTTTCCGGGATTTCGAACACCACCCACCCCTCGGCCCGCTCACCGACCTCCAGTGAATCGAAGACGATCGGTTTGCCGGTCGTCAGCTCGCCGGTCTTCACCACCGGGTGACGCTGTCCCGCGCTGTCGTGCGCCCACATGCGTCCGAGCGCCCCGTACGAGGCTCCGCCCACGTTGACGAAGGACATCGAGGCGGCGACCCAGCGCTTCCCGGCGGGCGGGACGAAGTTCTTCTCCACGCTGATCGCGGGGTCCACGAACGCCCCGAGCTCGACCTGGAGGTGTCGGCCGACCTGCCGGGCGTGCACCCGTACGGGGTCACCCACATGGGCATCCTTCACACCGGGCCGTACGGGGGCCTCCGCGGCGCCCGGCGCCCCGTCGTCCACCGGGACCGCGGGCGCGGCGGCGGGGGCGAGCGCGTCTCCCTCGGGGGCGCTCTGGCAGGCGGTGGCACCGAGGAGCAGGAGCGGGAGCAGGGCGAGGACGGGGAGGGCGGGCTGGCGCATGCAAGATCCCTTCGGGGACGAATTACGGCCAGTTTCACGCCCCCGGGCAGGGAATTGCACTCAACGACACGAGCGCACGGATCACGTGCGTACGCCCAGCTGCCAGCACAATGCGTTCCGGCGGAATCCCGCCACCCGCACCACCTGGAGGAAGAATGCGCATCCCCGCCCGCCGAATGGCCCTGACGGCCTTCTCCGCACTGGCTGCCACCACGCTATTCACCGCTCCGGCCGGCGCCACCGTTTTCGACCAAGGGATTTCCGTGCATCACGACGCCCACGTCGCCAAGGACGGCGCCGTCACCCTTTCCGGGTCGTACCACTGCGAGCAGGCGTCACCCGAGGGGGCGATGCAGATCAAGGCGACCCTCGTGCAGGACGACGGGCGGCAGCTGAGCATCGGCGCGGAGCAGATCGTCTGCGACGGCCAGGAGCGCCGGTGGGTGGCCAACGCGCCGGGCGCCTTCGTGAACGTTCACCCGGGCCACGCGGTGGTCACCGCGGAGCTGCAGGAGATCCGGCTCTCGGGCCTGATGCCGAAGTCGGTCACCACCGTCGCCCGGGACAGCCGCGACGTCGAGGTCCGCGAGCACTGAGCGGTGCGGGTCCGGGGGGCGTCCTGCCGGCCGGGCCGGTAGCCGCCGCTACCGGCAGTCGGGGGAGACGTCCGTCATCGACATGAAGGCCACCGACTGGCACGCGGGGTCCGCGTGCGGTCGCCCCGTCGCCCAGTCCACGACGGCCGGCACCCCGGCCACGAGCAGGAGCACGGCCAGGACGCCCGTCACGGCGGCCCTGGTCAGCCCGCGCACAACACGATCCGTTCCATGGCTCGCATCATCACCCCACCCCCGGCGCCCCACAACCCGGGGTGACCGTCCGGTCACCCCGCGCTCCGGGGGCTGCCCCCGACGTCGAACTCGCACCAGACCGCCTTGCCGTCGCCCCGCGACTCCACGCCCCAGTGCGTGGCCAGTGCGTCCACCAGCAGCAGCCCGCGCCCCGTGGTGGCCGCCTCGCCCGGGCTGCGCCGGCGCGGCCACACGCTGGAGCGGTCCTTGACCCACAGCCGGATCCGCCGGACCGGCTCCGGCAGCACCTCCATCGTCAGCACCGCCCCGCCGTCGGTGTGCAGCAGGGCGTTGACCAGCAGCTCGCCGGCCGCGACCTCCACGTCGTCGGCGAGCTCCGGCATGCCCCAGTCGCGCAGGGCCTGACGCAGGGCGTAGCGGGCCTCGGAGAGGCCTTCCGGGTCGGCCTGGTGGACGTACTGGTGGATGCGCGGCGCCCGGTGGGTGCCGGGGTCGGGGGCCCGGCGCAGCACCAGCAGGGCCACGTCGTCCCCGGAGCCCCAGCGTTCCCAGAGCCGGTCGGAGAGGTGGTCGGCGAGCGCTCCCGCGCCCTGGGGGCCGCTGCGCACCGCCTGGGCGAGGGCGTCCATCCCGGCGGTGATGGTGGTGCCCGGCTCCTCCACCAGGCCGTCCGTGCACAGCACCAACGTCTCGCCGGGGACCAGGTCGAGCCGGGTCTCGGGGAACTCCTCGTGTTCGAAGTACGAGGCCAGCCCGAGCGGGAGGCCGCCGCGCACGTTGGGCCAGCCCGTACGCCCGTCCGTGTGGAGGATCAGCGGGCCGAGATGGCCCGCGCGGACCGCACGTACGCCGCCCGTCTCCAGGTCCACCTGCGCGTACATGCAGGTGGCGAAGCGCTCGGTGTCCAGCTCGGCGAGGAAGCGGGAGGCCCGGGCCAGCACGGTGGACGGCGGATGCCCCTCCCCCGCGTACGCCCGCAGCGCGATCCGCAGCTGGCCCATGATGGCCGCCGCGTGCGTGTCGTGGCCCTGGACGTCGCCCACCACGACGCCGACGCGGTCCCGGGGCAGCGCGATCACGTCGTACCAGTCCCCGCCGACCTCCCGCCCGCTCCAGGCGGCGTGGTAGCGGACGGCGATCTCCCCGCCGCTGATCTCGGGGATCCGGCGCGGCAGCATGGCGGCCTGCAGGCCGGTCGCGAACTCCCGCTCCTGGTCGAAGAGGAGCGCCCGCTGGAGGGACTGGGCCACGATGCCGGCCAGGCCGAGGCAGAGGTTGCGCTCCTCCGGGCTGAACTCGGTGCGCCGCCGGTAGAAGAGGACCAGCCCGCCGATGGCCTTGGCCTGGGCGATCAGCGGCAGATAGGCGGCCGCGTCGTAGCGGATGCGGTTCAAGTAGTCCGCGAGCAGCGGGAATTCGTCGCCGAGCTCGCTGAGCGAGGTGACGAAACGTGCCTGCCGGGTGAGCACCGCCTGCGACAGCGGCAGCGAACCGTCGAGCCGGGTGAACCGGCGCTCGCTGAGGATCTCCAGCGACTCCCCGCTCAACGCGATGATCTTGATGGTGCCGCCCTCGACCAGTCCCAGGGCCAGCCCGTCCGCGCCGAGCCGCTCCAGCGCGCCCGCCCCGGTGAGCGCGGCCGTGACGTCGTCGACCGTCACCGCCCGCGACAGGGCCTCCGTCGTCCGCTGCACGATCGTCGTCTGCTGGGCGCGCGCCGCCTCCAGCTTGCGCAGCAGCGTCGCATGGGCCAGCTCCGCCGTCGCGTCCCGGACGATCCCGACGATCCGCTCCGGCTGCCCCCCGGCATCCCGGAGCACCCGGCCGGAGGTGTGCGTCCACTGGTCGCGGCCGTCGCGGCGCCGCACCGTGAAGTACGCGCCGTAGGTGTCCCCGCCGCTCTCCAGGACCCGGTCGATGATCTCGGTCAGCCGGTCCCCGTCCTCGGACGGGATGCGCAGCGCGACCCCGGGCGCGGTGCCGTCGAACTCCTGCGGCCCGAGGTCGAAGACGTCCATCGCGGCCTCGTCCAGGGCCACCGTCCCGGCGCCCAGGTCCCACTCGAAGCTGCCCATGCCGTTCAGCGCGAGCCGCTCTCCCGGCACGGTCACGGGGGACTGCCGGACCGGCTCGGGTCCGTCGCGTTCCGCCGCTGCCACGTTCCCCACCACCTAACGGCCGGGCCAGCACGGCTGGGAGATCAGCCGCTCCCACTCCTCGTCAGGATGCCCCGGAAGGGTGCGCCCGGCCTCCCGCCAGCGCTTGACCACGGAGAGGTAGATCGTGGGCTGGTCGGCGGGGGAGGCCGACGCGTACGGGCCCGCGTAAGGAGCGCGGTCGTACCCGGCGGCCCTGGCCCTGGCGGGCTGTTCCCCGCGGCTGGCGGGAATGCGTACCCAGCCGCGGCCCTGTGCTCGCTCCGCGCTCATCACGGACCCCTCTCACCGCGGTCTCACCGCAGATACGTCTTCGGATACCCCGGGGGTACTCCCCCGGGATCCCCTCCCGGCGGTAGCCGGGGAAGACGTCCGGGGGAAGCAGCCCGTTCGAGCCGGGCGACACCGTGGGAGCCCGGCCGCGGGCCCCGGGCGCCGAGGCGGCTCCGGACCCCTCTCACCAGTCTCCCCGCCGTGAAGCCCGCGCCGTGCACGAATCGCATGGAAGGGCCGAATGAGGGAGCCGTCAGCAGCCCCGCGAAGAACAGTCCGGGCCACGAGGACTCGAACCCGGCGCTCAGCTCCGGCGCCCCGCTCCCCCCGACGGTCTCCAGGGCGGCCCGCAGTCCCGCGTCCAGCAGCTCCAGCCGGGCCAGCTCCGGGACGAAGCCGGTGGCCGCGATGACGTGCGAGGTGTCCACCACCACGGACTCCCCCGCCCGGTTGGTCAGTCCGAGCCGGGTCCGCCCGCCCACCGCCACCGCCCGGTGCAACCGGTGCCCGAGCAGGACGGGGACGCGCCGCTCGAAGCGGTCCCGCAGCCACCAGGCGCCGGCCGGGCCAAGCGCGGTCGCCGCGATCCGCTCCCGGGTGGGTGCGGGCAGCCGGCGCACGGCCCAGGGCAGCTCCGACCACACCCAGCTGCGCCAGCCGGTGCCGAGGCCGCTGTGGGGATCGCGCAGGGCACGCAGCGGGGGCCGGTCCAGGGGCTGCGGGACGGTGTTCCAGTTCAGCCGGGAGCGCCGCGCGACCAGACAGGGCCGGGCGCCCTGCTCGGCCAGCAGGGCGGCGGTCTCCAGCGCCGCCTGCCCGGCGCCGAGCACGGCGACCTCGCGGCCCTCGAAGCGGCTCAGGTCCCGGTGCCCGCTGCTGTGCGAGTAGTGGTCGGGCGGGAGTTCCCGCAGCGCCCCCGGGTGGTGGACGAAGGGCATCACCCCGACCGCGAGGGCCACCGTACGGGCGAGGAGCGGCGGTCCCTCGGCGGTGCGGACGCGGAAGCCGTCGCCCTGCGGGGTCACCTCCAGGACGGTCACCTCCTCCACCTCCGGCGCGGCCTGCCGGGCGAACCACATCCCGTACGCGCTGAACGTGCCGATCGGCAGCGGAGTGCCGTGTTCCGCGGCCGTTCCGCGGGTGGCGCAGTAGTCGGCGAGCGTGTGCCGCCCGTCCGGCGCGGACAGGTTGGACGACCAGGGCTCCGACTTCAGGTACATGCCGTCGGGCATGTGGTCGCGCCACGAGGCCATGGGCCGCCCCAGCAGCCGTACGTCGAGCCCCGCGGCCGCCGCATGGGCGGCGATCGAGAGCCCGTACGGGCCCGCGCCGATCACCACGAGATCGTCGATCCGCGTCAAGGCCGCTCCTCCTGCTCGATGGTCACCGGCCCGGCCCGGTCCGCCGCACCGGGCTCCTTCAACGGGTCACCAGCTCGTCCGGCTCGGCCGGGGCCTCCGGCGGGACGGGGCGGGACGCCGGTCCCTCGGAGCCGGTCTCCGACTGGTTCCGGCCGCGCTGGCGGGGCGCGCGGGCGACCGCGCGCGCCGTACGGCGGCCCTGCTCCGGGACCCCGCGCAGCGCCCGCACCCCCTTCCCGGCACCCCGCCCCAGCAGGGCGCCGAGCATCGCCAGGAACGGCAGCAGGTCATCGGCCGCGAACCAGGCCGTCTCGACCCGCCCCCGCTCGGCCGCGCGCTTCGGCGCCGCCTCCCGGTCCGCGCCGGGCCGGGCCGGGCCCGACGGCGGTCCGGGCGACCCCGCCGGATCCGCGGGACCCGCCGCCCGGCGGCGCGGCAGCGCACCGCCCCGCACCGCCGCCAGCAGCGCGTAGTTCTCGGCGACGAACACCCGGCCCGGGCCGCCCGAGGGCCGCGGCACCTGCTGGCCCGTCAGGTCCAGGTACATCGCCTGTACGACGTCCAGCCCGGCCGCGTCGGCGAACAGCCGGAACTGCGCGCCCGGCCGCGGATTGAAGTCCACCAGCCGGAAGCAGCCCCGCTCGTCGCGGCGGAAGTCCAGGTCCAGGATCCCCTGGTAGCCGAGCCGTTCGGCGAGCCGCAGCCCCGCCTCCTCCACCGCCGGATCCGGCAGCCAGCGCCCCACGGCCGTCAGCCCCGTCCGCACCGGCCAGGACAGCTCCTTGCGGCCCGAGCCCGCGAGCAGCGGACGCCCGCCCCGCGCGAAGGCACCGTGGAAGAACCAGTCGGTGTCCGGCCCGGCCGGCAGGAATCGCTGGAGCAGCAGCCGGCTCCCGGCCTCGGTGGAGCGCTCGTAGAGCCGGCGCGCCTCGGGGGTGGTGTGCACGAGCATCGTGCTGCGCAGCCCGTCCGCCCCGGCGGGCAACAGCCACGGCCGGCTCCACTTGGCGACCACCGGAAGGCCCAGCCGCCAGGCCGCCTCGGCCGCCTCGGCGCCGCTCG
Organism: Streptomyces sp. NPDC054932; assembly: GCF_053610205.1. Classification (NCBI taxonomy): domain Bacteria; kingdom Bacillati; phylum Actinomycetota; class Actinomycetes; order Kitasatosporales; family Streptomycetaceae; genus Streptomyces; species Streptomyces sp. NPDC054932. The sequence continues at coordinate 47,940 of NZ_JBSGXU010000020.1, forward strand.
CCGGGATCACGGTCTCCGGGTGCGGCACGTCCCACCGCGCGCAGAGCCGCGACAGTTCGGCCTTGTCGGCCACCCGGGCGGGCAGGTTGTCGGGCTGATGGGGAATCCGGAAGCGCTCGCGGAGCATCGGCGCGACCCTGGACACGGCGATCGCGCTCAGGTCGTCCATGGCGATGAGCACGGCCGGGCGGCCGATCCGCTCCGACACCCCGATCAGGCACTCCAGCAGCGCCTCGGGCGCCTCGGGGTCCAGCCCGCCCACCGGTCCCGGATGCACGGCGCGCAGGTACCGCGAACGCCCCACAGGACCTCCCCCGGCCTCGACGACGGCATGGACCTCCACGCCCTTGCGGCCAAGGGATCTGACGGCGCCGAGGGTTCCGTGGTGGAACGGATTGCGATCGAGTCTGAGCACAACGGCGGGCACATGGTTGGGGTACGCGTGCATGGCAACGGTGTCTTTCACCTAGTCGGACCAAGCGGGGGTGGTGTGCACCTGCTAATGGCCTACGCGGCAGGCACCGGACAGGCCATTCGTCAGATCTGATGCCTAACGTCTTTGGTAAGCACACCGATTCAGGAAAGCTCGGGAGACGCCATGCCCACACCACGCCGCCGACTGGCGAGCACCTGCATCGGTACGGTCACGGCCGGACTGCTGGCCACCGGGGCCGCGCTCGCGACGCCCGAGGATGACCGGCCGGAGGCCTCCGACATCGCCATGGGCGCCTATCTCGACTACGGGCCGCCCGGGGTGGCCCGGATCCCGTACCTGTCGAGCTGGCTGGGCGGCAAGGAGATCCGGGTCGGCCACACCTATCTGCCCGGCGACAGGTGGGCGGGCATCGAGGGCCGGGTCTCGTTCCTGGAGGACTGGGCCGAGTGGCGCCAGGACGAGGACGACCGATTGTTCGTCCTCAACGTGCCCATGCAGGAACGCAACGAGGGCCGGGTGCCCGACTACCAGGTGGCCCAGCTGATCCGGGCGGGCGCACAGGGCCAGTACGACCGGCACTTCCAGCGGCTCGCCGAGCGGCTCGTGGAGCTGGGCGTCCCGGACACGGTGATCGTGCTCGGCTGGGAGATGAACGGCGTCACCTACACCCACCGCTGCGCGCCGGACCCGGAGAACTGGAAGGTGTACTGGAGGCGCATCGTCAGGACGATGCGGGCCGTGCCCGGGCAGAAGTTCAAGTTCGACTTCGCCCCGAACAGGGGGGCGGACGCGATCGGCTGGACGAAGTGCTACCCCGGCGACGACGTGGTCGACGTCATCGGAATGGATTCGTACGACCAGGGTCCCGGTCAGAGCTTCGACGACCAGATCACCCAGCCGTACGGACTCCAGCAGCACGTCGACTTCGCGAAGGCACACGGCAAGCCGATCTCCTACCCGGAGTGGGGGCTGTTCCGGCGCGGGGACAATCCGGAGTACGTACGGCGCATGCTGAAGTGGATCGGGCAGCACAAGCCGCTCTACCACACCATCACCGACTACTGCCCGCACGGCGTCTGGCAGTGCAAGCAGAACCCGGAGTCCGCGAAGGTCTTCCGCGACGCGCTGACGCCCGAGCGGCCCGGCCCGGTGATCCCGACGCCGGTGGTGCCCACGCCCGTGATCCCGACCCCGTTGGTCCCGACGCCCGTCGTGCCCACGCCGGTCGTGCCGATTCCCCAGGTGCCGACCCCGCAGGTGCCGACGCCGGACGTCCCGAAGCCGACGCCCGTCACCCCGACGCCGGACGTCCCGAAGCCCACGCCCGTCACCCCGACGCCCGAGGTCCCCAAGCCCACGCCCGTCACCCCGACGCCCGAGGTCCCGAAGCCCACGCCCGTCACCCCGACGCCCGAGGTCCCCAGGCCCACGCCCGTCACCCCGAGCCCCGTCGCGCCCACCCCGCTCGTCCCGACGCCGCAGGTCCCGACACCCGAGGTCACCAAGCCGACGCCCGTCACCCCGAGCCCGGTCGTGCCGAAGCCCGATCCCACTCCGCCGAAGCCCCTGCCGCAGCCGACGCCGCCGCCGTTGGTCAACAGCCAGCACTGGTGCGTGCCGCTCAACTTCGGCGAGTGGCTGTCCAAGCTGGTCGGCAAGCAGTCGGTCTGCATCAAGCTGGACTTCGGCAAGGAATCCAGCTTCTGGCCCTTCTAGACGGGTCATCGCACCCGCAGTTCGTTGAGCCGCGCCCGCCAGTCCCTGGCGGCCGGCAGCGCCTCCCGCAGTACGTCCACCGCCCGCTCGCGCCCCGTCACCTGCGACTCGTGCACACGCAGCAGGGGCGCGAGCGCGGTCGTCGCCAGCAGGAAGCGCTGGTTGACGACCGTCTCGGGCCGCCAGTGGTTCTTGTACGGCTCGTTGCCGCGCAGGAAGCTCACCACCGGCCGGCCCTCGGCGAGAGCCCGCCCGGCCTCGTAGCGCAGCAGCAGCGCGGCCACGTCCACCTTCCGGTCGCGCAGGTCCGGGTCGGCCCCGTACAGATAGCCGCCGCTGAGCCCGGAGGACAGCAGCGTGACGTTGGCCGCCACCACCTTGCCGTCCAGCCGGAACTCCGTCAGCCGGCTCTCCCCGGCCCGCACCATCCGCCGGGTGGCCCGGGTGAGGTGCTCGGCGAAACGGGGCCGCAGGTGCTCGGGGGTCACCCCGCGGCCGCGCCACTGCTTCTCGTGCAGCCTCAGCAGGGTCCTCACCGCGCGCGGCACTTCCTGCTCGGTGACCTCGTGCTCCTCGATCCCGGCCGCGTCGGTCTTGCGCAGTTTGGCCCGCACCCGCTGGGCGCCGGAGGCCGGCATCCGCTTGACCAGCTCGTCGAACGGCAGCGTGGGCAGCTCCATGCACGTGGAGTCGGCGAGCCGGCTGGAGACCCCCGGCCACTGCCGGTACAGCTCCTCGGCTGCGGCCCCGGGACGTACCTCCCGCAGGTCCACGACGGCACCGCGGGCGGCCCGGTGCAGCCCGCGGGCCAGGGCCGGCAGGACCTGACCGGCGTGTTCCGCGGCCACGAGCACGTCGAAGTAGTCGGTGATGGGGCCGCCGAGCGGCACGAGCAGCGGCATCGGCCGGTGCACGAGCATCAGCGGGGCCGCGCCGACCAGTTCCCCGCCGCGCCGGACGAGGACGATCCGTAGCCGGCCGTCCTTGCCGTACGACAGCCACCAGGAGTGCAGCCAGGCGTGGCTCTGGAAGGGGGTGGCGGTGGGGCAGCCGCGGAAGAGCGCGTTCCACGACTCCTCCAGCGCGGCGAACTGCCGGGGGTCGCGGCACAGCGTCACCGACAGGGCCCCGGCGGAGCCCGAACTCATCGCACGGACTCCTTCTCCTTGGCCGAGGTCGGCTCACCCTGCGCGGGCAGGGAGGCGTACTCCTCGACCGGGGACTCGGCGGCGCTCTCCACCGGGGCCGGGGCAGTGGACCCGGCCGGGGAGGCGGCCGTGCTCTCCTCGGAACGCCGGGCGCGGCCCGGCCGGGCGAGCAGCCACAGGCCGCCCAGCAGTCCGCCGGCACACGCGCCGACGGCACCGCTGATGGCGGCGGACGGGGAGGCGGGGTCGGACGGGGCGACCGCCTGGTTGAAGAGGAGCAGCTGGACACCGGTGTTCTTGGCGGCCTGATTGCTGCTCAGGGACAGTGCGTCGGCGACCGCGTTCGCGATGTCGGCGGCCTCGGCGGGGCTCTTCGAGGTGCCCGTGATGGCGATCATCGGGGACTCGGGCGAGGTCTCGGCCCGTACCTGGGTACGCAGCTTCGCGGCGCTGATGCCCGCGCGCGGCTGGGCGTACGCGAGGGTGGAGCTGCTGGTCGCGATGCGGGCGTATGCCTGCGCGAAGCCGAGGGCGGTGGCCGGCTCGGTGGTGTCGTCCGGTACGGCGACGACATAGCTGGTGGCGGCGTACTCGGGCGCCTTGAGCACTCCGTACGCCCCGCCCGCGGCCAACCCCAGCAGGGCGCAGGCGGGCAGCGGCCACCACAGGGGCGGCGAGAGCCTGCGGCGGCGCGGCCTCCGCTCGGAGCGGTGGTCCGGCTTCCGCTCCGCCTTGCGCTCGGCCCTGCTCTCGGGCCTGCTCTCGGGCCTGCTCTCGGCCTTCTTCTCGGACTTCTTCTGGTCGGCGGTATCGGCCATGGACGTGCTCGCTTCCTGGGTGGAGGGGAGTTCCTTCGGGTCCCGTCGGGACCCCGGGCAGGGGAGGGATCAGCCGGTGCCGGTCGGCTCGGCCGGTCCGCGGCCCACCGGTTCGCGCCGGGCGCCGATGACGGTTCCGGTGCCGGACGCCGGGTCGCCGGACGCCGGGTCGCCCGGCACCGGGTCGCCCGGCACCGGGTCACAGGCGCCGCGGCCCCGGGCCGCCCCGGCGGCACCCGGCGCGGTCGAGAGGGCGAGGTCGTACACGTCCAGCAGGGCGCGCGCGCTGCGGGCGATGTCGTAGCGGCGGACCACCGGCGGCGGGGGCAGCCGGCGCGCGCCCGCCTCCATGTGGCCGCGCAGCGCCGCGACCAGTTCCTCCGTACCGGTGCCGATGCGGCGGGCCCCGGGGGCCTGCGCGGCGGGCAGGTCGTCGATGGCCGGGCAGGTCACGTGCAGGACGGGGAGTCCGGCGGCCAGGGCCTCCACGACGGCGAGCCCGAATGCCTCCTCCCGCGACGGGGAGACGAAGACGTCCATGGCGGCCAGCAGCGCCGGGATGCCGGGGGTGCGGCCGTCCGCACTGTCGCCCAACGGGTCCCGCTCCCCCAACAGGTGGATCCGGCTCTGCGCGCCGAGCTCTGCGGCGAGCCGGCGCAGCCCGGCCCGCTCCGGCCCGTCCCCGGCCAGCAGCAGGTGCGCCCCCGGCAGCGCGGCCACGGCCCGCACAAGGACGTCGAAGCGCTTGCCCGGTACCAGTCGGCCGACCCCGCCGACCACGAAGGCCCGCTCGGGCAGCCCGGTCCGGGCCCGGGTGGCCCGCCGGACGCCCTCGTCGAAGCGGAAGCGGACGGCCTCGATCCCGTTCGGTACGACGTGCACCCGCGCGGCCGGCACCCCCCAGCCCTCCAGCCGGGCGGCCACGGTGTCCGAAACGGCCACCGTCGCCGCGCCCAGGCGTTCGCTGGCCAGGTAGAGCGTGCGCACACCGCCCGACAGCGGCCTGCCCTCGATCTCGCCCTCGCCGAGGGAGTGTTCGGTGGCCACGGTCGCCGTGGTGCCCGCGAGCCGGGCCGCGAGGCGCCCGTACACGCAGGCCCGGTACAGGTGCGTGTGCACGAGGTCGTACTGGCCGCGCCGGATGAACCGCACCAGCCGCGGCAGCGCCCCCAGGTCCCGGTTGCCCCGCATCCCCAGGTGCACCACCCGTACTCCGTCGGCGCGCAGCCCCTCGGCCACGGGCCCCGGGTTGGTCAGGGTCAGCACGTCGCAGTGCATGGGCATGTGGCGCAGCAGCAGCCGCAGTTGCTGCTCGGCACCGCCGACTCCGAGCCCGGTGATGATGTGCAGCGCCCTGACCGACTGGAGCGCCTTCACCTCTGCACCCCCCGCCGGAGCTCCCGCACCTGGTGGCGGATCTGCTTGATCCGCAGCCGGGCACCGCCATCGGCCTGGCTGACGTGCGTGCGCGGCAGGGCGTGCGGGCCCGCGAGGCGTCCGGGGTCGATGGCGCAGGCGTAGCCGTAGCCGGCGGCCCTCGTGGCGCCGACGACCCGGGCGTCGAGGTGCCCGTACGGGTAGCAGAACCCCTCGGGCAGGGTGCCGGTCAGCTCGCGCAGCAGGTCGCGGCTGCCCCGCAGCTCCTGCTGGAGCATGTCGTCGGCGGTAGCGGTGAGGTCCTGGTGGAGCAGTCCGTGCGAGCCGATCTCCTGTCCGGCGTCGGCGACTTCGCGGATCCCCTCGGCGGTGAGCAGGGACTTGCGCGGGCCCAGCGGGTCCCACACGTTGTCCACGCCGAGCCGCCCGGGCAGCACGAAGAGGGTGGAGGTGCAGTCGTAGCGGCGCAGCAGCGGCAGCGCGTGGGTCAGGAAGTCGGTGTAGCCGTCGTCGAAGGTCAGTCCGACCAGTCCGGCTCCGTGCCCGGCCGCGCGGGCCCGCAGCAGTTCGCCGACGGACACGCCGCGCAGGCCGCGGGAGCGCAGCCACAGCAGCTGGGCCTCCAGGGCGGACGGGGTGACGGTGATGCCGTACGGGTCCTCCGCGGGGTCGGTGAACTCGGCGACCGAGTGGTACATCAGGACCCACGGCGAAGCGGTCCGTCGGGCGGGGACCACCACGGCGGCGGGGGCCGTGTCGGTGTCAGCGGACATTGCGGAACCTCTGCGTGAGCTGGGAGATCTGACCGGGCAGGGCGGTGACTTCGAGGGCGCGTATGGCCGTGCCGGCGGCTCCGAACATGGCCGGGACCAGCAGGCAGCCGAGGGCGGCGCTGAGCATCGGGTCGGGGATCATGGGGCCGGCGATCCAGCCGGTGGCGCCCGCGGCGACGGCGGCCACGGCGAGCCGGCCGATGCTGCCGGCGACCCGCCGGACCTCGATGGCGATGATCCGGGAGCCGAGGCCGGTGAGCAGCAGGACGGCGGTGGTGGAGATGCCGGCGGCGTTGGCGGCGGCGATGCCGTAGATGCCCCACCAGCCGACGGCGAGGGCTCCGGCCACGATGTTGACGAGCAGCCCGGCGCCCATCGCGAGCGCCGGGAACCAGGTGGGCCGGGCGGTCGAGAAGAAGGGCCGGGAGAGTGCTCCGACGAGGCAGTGGCCGAGGAGTCCGATTCCGTAGACCCGCATGACGGAGGCGGTGGCGAGGGTGTCCTGGTGGGTGAAGGCGCCGCGTTCGAAGAGGACCTGGATGATCTGGGGCGCGTAGCCGATGACGAGTGCGGTGCCCATCAGGACGGCGAGCGCGGCCAGTGCGAGGTCCTGCTCCACGCGCCGCCGGGCCTTCTCCCGTTCTCCCGCGGCCATGGCCTGGGCGACGACGGGGAAGGTGACGGTGCAGATCATCAGGGAGAGCACCATCGGCATCTGCGCGACCTTCTGCGCGTAGTTGAGATGGGAGATCGCCCCGGACGGGAGCGAGGCCGCCAGGAACCTCTCGACGAGCACCTGCGACTGCCGGAAGACCGCGAAGAAGATCACGGGGGCGATGACCCCGAAGGCGATGAGGGTGGGGCGGTCCCGGTCGCGCTGGCTGCGCGGGGCGGACCGCTTGGCGCGGGGCGTTCCGAAGCCCACGTTGCGGATGAAGGCGGGCAGTTGGACGAGTGCCATCAGCAGTCCGCCGACGGCGACGCCCGCGGCGGCGGCCCGTACCCCCCACAGGGCGTGCAGGGCCACCATCGTGCCGATGATGCCGACGTTGTACGACACGTAGATCGCGGCGGGCGGCAGGAAGGACCGGTGCGCGCGCAGTGCGGCGCTGAAGTATCCGGCGATGCCGAAGGAGAGCACGGTCAGCGCCGTGAGCCGGGTGCATTCGACGGCCAGCCGGGGGTCGGGCAGGCCGGGGGCGAGCACAGCCACGACGGCCGGGGCGGCCACGACGAGCAGGGAGGCGACCGCGGCCAGGAACACGACGAGTCGCGGCAGGGTCGCCCCCACCAGGAGCCGTACGGGGTCCTGGGCGCGGGCCTCCTTGCGGGTGAGCCCGGCCCTGCTGGCGGCCCGCCGGGCCAGGGCGTGGCTGAAGGCGGGCACCATCAGCAGCGCCATGGCGTCCTCGATCAGGAGCGTCGAGGCCATCTCGGGCACGGTCCAGGCGATCAGGAAGGCATCGCTGTCGTGCCCGGCCCCGAAGAGGTGCGCGATGGTCTGGTCGCGCACCAGCCCGAAGACCGCCCCGGCGGCGGTCAGTCCGGCGGTGACGGCGGCGGCCTTGGCCAGGAACCGGCCGAGCGGCTGGCCGCCGGCGGGAGTCGCGGGGGCGGTGGATTCACCCGTGCGGCGGTGCCCGCCGGGCCGGTTGCCCGGGGCCGCGGTCACCGGATCCGCCGGAGCGTCGGCGGGGCCGGGCGCCGGACCGGAGGTCCGTGTGCCCGCCGCCCGCGCCGCCATCCGTACGGATCGCCGTGTCCGGGCCGCCGGGGTGTCGGTGCGCGCCGCTTCGCGGGCGTCGGCGCAGCCGCTCGCGGCCCGCGTCGCCACCGGCACGCTGTGCTTGCCCGACGCGCCGCCCGGATAGCCGGCGGAGCCGAAGACGGGCCCCCGCACTCCCGGTGCGGCGGGGAACAGGGCCGGGTCCGGCCCGCCACCGGGGCGTGCCGGGCCACCCGGGACACGGGCGTGGCCCGCCCCGGCCGGGGGGCCGGAGGCGGGCCGCCAGGGCGTGGTGTCCGTCACCGGCGCGCCGCAACCCCGGGGGCCCTACCCCGTGAACCCGCACCGGAGGCGGCCCCGGAAACCGCGGCCGCCTCACGCAGTGGACCCGCATCCCCCCGGGAGGGGAGCGCCCACCAGGCCGCCAGGCCGATGATCACGCCGGTCAGCACGGTGGACGGCCCGCCGATGTCCGCGTAGAGGAAGTCGGTCAGCTGCCACACGAACAGCCCGGTCGCGATCAGCCCGCAGTCCCGCGCACCCGCGCCCCCGCCGGAGCCGAGCCGGCGCAGCCCCGCGACCAGCAGGGCCGCCCAGCCGCCCGCGAGGGCGATCAGCCCGATCAGGCCCTGCTCGCTCAGGATCAGCAGGTACATGTTGTGCGGGGAGAGCAGCGGCTGGCGCAGGTACGCCTGGCCCGCGCCCGCGGTGTCGCTGCCCGAGGAGAGGCCCAGCGAGGCGTGCCCGTCACGGTTGGCCGGGAAGCCCTTGAGCCCCACTCCCACCGCCGGCCGCTCCCGCCACATCGACTCGGCGGCGGCCCACATCGTGTAGCGGTCGGTCACCGACTGGTCGGGGGCGCTGGAGACCTGGGTGATGGAGGTCAGCCGCTCGGCGACCATCTCCGAGCCCACCCCGAACCCGCCGACCAGGACCACTCCGGCGGCGGCCAGCGCCGCGACCACCTTCAGGGCCCGCCGGATCCCGGCCAGCGCCATCACCAGCACGGCCGCGCCGAAGGTGGCGATCCACGCGCCCCGGCTGAAGGACAGCACCAGCGGCAGCACCAGGGCCAGGGCGCAGCCGCCCGCGATCCGCCGCAGGCGCCGCGGCAGCCCCGGAGCCAGACCGGCGGCGGTCGCCACGATCAGCCCGTACGCCACGACGGTGGCCATGCCCATGACGTCACCGGGGCCGAAGGTGCCGACGGCCCGGACGTCCTCGCCCTGGTACGAGGCGCCGGTGTGGGTGGCGTACTGCACGACCCCCACCGCGCCCTGCACCAGCGCCAGGACCACGAAGCACCCGGCCGCCAGCCGGAACTCCCCGGCGTCGCGCACCAGCAGCACCACGGCCGCCGGGACCAGCACGAAGACCTGGAGGTAGCGCACGAAGCCCGGCAGGGCGGCGTACGGATCCCCCGCGGTCATCGTGGCGACCGCGAGGCCCACGGCCGGCGCCCCGAGCACGAGCACGCCGAGCGGGCTCAGCTCCCGCACCCGGCCGCGCAGCGCCTGCACCGCGCAGACGAGGACCAGCAGCAGCGAGGCGGCGTCGGCCGGGCCGACCTTCCCGGAGGCGGTCGCGTCCCCCGCCGGGAGCGGGGCGAGGAGGAAGAGCACGGTCGCGGCGAGCGGCAGCAGCGGCCAGTGCCGGCGCAGCAGGCCCGGCACGTCGGAGGAGGTCCAGTGACCGGGGACGGCGAGGCTCATCAGCTGCCCCCCAGCCGGAAGCGGAAGAAGGAGGCCGCGGTGCGGGCGAGGATCCACAGGTCCTGCCACAGCGACCAGGTGTCGATGTAGTGGTTGTCGAAGCGGGCCCGGTCCTCGATGGAGGTGTCCCCGCGCAGGCCGTTGATCTGGGCCAGGCCGGTGATGCCGACGGGCATCCGGTGCCGGGCCTCGTAGCCGGGGTGGACGGTGGAGAACTTGGCGACGAAGAACGGCCGTTCGGGGCGCGGCCCGACCAGGGCCATGTCACCGCGCACGACGTTCCACAGCTGCGGCAGCTCGTCCAGGGAGGACTTGCGCAGGAAGGACCCGACCGGGCTCATCCCGCGGTCGCCCGCGACGGTCCAGCGGGTGGCGGCCTCGTGCTCGTCGGCGCGCAGGGTACGGAACTTCAGGAGGGTGAAGGGACGCCCGTACAGGCCGACCCGCTCCTGCCGGAAGATCACTCCCGGCCCGTCCCAGACCCGTACGGCCAGCGCGCACACCCCCATCACGGGCGCGGCGGCGAGCAGCGCGATCACGGCGAGCACGGTGTCGATGCCCCGCTTGGCCCAGCGCTCCAGCGGCCGGGCCGGGCGCGGCAGCAGCGGCTGCACGGCGTACCCCCACAGCTGGTCGGCGGGTTGCGCCACCCGCATGCCGGTGACCTTGGCGGTGCCGGCCGGGTCCGCCAGCCACAGCCGGCAGCCGTGGTCGTGGAAGAGCCGGACCAGGGAGGCCGTGCGCTCGTCGGCCTCCGGGGGCCGGGTGAACACCGCGTGCCCGACGGAGTTCTGGATGACGGCGCGCCGGATGTCCTCGTGGGTGGCGAGGAGCGGGAGGGCTCCGCCGTCGCCCTCGGCGGCCGGGCCGGTGTCGGCGAGCCCGACCGGGCGCAGCCCGAATTCGGGGCGGCCGTGCAGGGCGGCGGCCACCGCGCCCGCCCCGGCGCCGGGTCCGACGACGAGGGCGGAGACGGGCCGGCGTACCGCCGCGCGGCGCTGGAGCTGGTTGGCGAGGCCGCGGCCCGCGCACGCCAGTACGGCCTGGAGGCAGACGGCGGTGAGCAGCGCGCTCCAGCCCATGGCCCGGGCCGGGTCGACGGCGGCGAGGAAGGCGGCGAGCGAGCACCACAGGACGGCGGACCGCGCGGCGAGCGCGGGCAGTTCGAGGAGCGCGGACGGTGCGAGCCGCGGCCGGTAGAGCCCGGCCTGCGTGTGCAGTGCGGCGAGCAGCACGGGGGCCGCGGACAGGACGGGCAGCGCCGCTCCGGGCAGGGTCGTCGCGGTGAGTACGGCGGCCAGTGCGTCGGCGGTGAGCAGCGGGAGCACGCGGCCGCGGCGACGGACCCGCCGCGGGCGTACGGCGGAGCGGGCCTGGTCGGTCCTGGGCCCGCGCGGGGGGTGGATGGCGGTCGCTGAACGGCGGGCGGCCGCGTGGGCTGCGGGCGCGAAGGCGCTGCCGCCGGTGGGCCCCGTGCCGCCCTGCCCGGTGTGCCGGGCGGGTGCGCTGTCCATCGTCATCGGCTGATGCGCTCCTGGTTCAAGGGCCGGGGCCTGCCCAGCAGTTCGTGGTACAGGCCGGTGACCGCGTCCGTGGTCCGCCGCACGTCGAAGTCGGTCCGGGCGTGCTGCCGGGCCTGCTCCCCGAGTTCGGCGAGGAGCCGCGGCTCGGCGAGCAGCCGCCCCAGGGCTTGGGCCAGGGCCGTCGGGTCCTCCGGCGGCACCAGGCACTGGCGCCCGTGGCCCGGCGGCAGGCTCTCCCTGGCACCGCTGACGTCGCAGACCAGGACCGGACGGCCGCAGGCCATGGCCTCGAGCGGGGCGAGCGCCATGCCTTCCCACCGCGACGGCAGTACAACGAGATCGGCGGCCCGAAGCCACGGTCGGATGTCGGCGGCGGCGCCCGCGAAGAGCACCCCGGGCGGGGCGGTGCGGCGCAGCCGTTCGGTGTCGGGGCCGTCCCCGACGAGGGCGAGGCGGGCTCCGGGGACGGTGGACAGCAGCTCCGGCCAGGCACGCAGCAGGATGTCCTGCCCCTTCTGGGGGCAGATCCGGCCCACGCACACGGCGAGCTGTGTACCGGCCGGCAGGCCCGCGAGCAGCGGCAGTTCGGCGCGCGCCCGGTCCCTGTCCCGGTCGGGGTCCGGTCCGCCGGGGCGGAAGTGGTCCAGGTCCACGCCGTTGCGGATCACCGACCAGCGGGCCGTGATCCCCTCGGTCTCGCCCGCACGGCGTTCGGCCTCGCTGACGCAGAGCACCCGGTCGGCCCAGCGGGCCCCGTACCGCTCCCAGCGCAGCGCGAGCGCCGCCGTGGCTCCGGCGACCGCGTCGAAGGACCATGCATGGGGCTGGAAGACGGTGGGTAGGGTCCCCCGCACGGCGAGCCTTCCGGCCAGTCCGGCCTTGGCGCTGTGGGCGTGCAGGAGGTCGGGCCGCACCTGGCGCAGCACCTGCCGTGCGGCGAGGACCTCGCCCGGCAGCCCGGGCCCGGGGGCCCGCCCGGCGCGCCAGGTGAGCACCTCGGCCCCGGCCGCCCGGGCGGCGTCGCCGAGCGTGCCGCCGGACGGACAGCCGACGACGGTGCGCAGACCGGCGGCGGTCTGCGCGCGGACCAGGTCGGTGACGACCCTGGCCACACCGCCGTCGACGGGCTGTACGAGATGGAGGACGGTCGGGGGCTGTGCCGCCCGAGGTTGACTGGGCACGTGGAGTGGTCTCCTACGTTCAGCGGCGCGCGTCTGTCTGAACGAAGAGCACACCGAGGAAATGACCCTGACTTTCGCCCGTGAACCTGAAGTTCAGGCTGCGGGCACCACCGGACAGGGCGGGACTGATGTCAAACACGTCCGCGTCATATCCGAGATTATTCATATGTTCGGGCTGTCGCACGAACGATTGATCACCGAATTCCGTGATCGTGGAATTCATAACATCATTAAAAGGATTTTCTCCATCACTGAGGCTCATCCGGCGCCCGCTGTCGGCCGTCACGGTGAGTGAATCCCCGAGGGTGCCCCGGTCCCCGTCGTACGCGACCACCCCGACCCGTCCCGCGGATCCGGCCGGCGCGTCCAGGCCCTCGATCTCGACCGTCCCGTCACCGGCCCGGGCCGCGATCGACTCGAAGCCGTCCCACAGCGAGATGCGGCGCATCGGCTCCTGCGGGTGCTCGTAGGCGACGACCAGCGTCCAGCCGCCCCAGGCCCCCACCTCGGAGTGGCCCATGGCGATGTTGAGCTGGGCCACCGTCCACATGCCGGCGCCGCCCTTGCGGACCAGCGGGGTCACGTCCGCGGAGGCCTGGTAGGCATCGCTGCCCGCGTCCGTGCGGTGGCCCATCACCGTGTCGGCCAGGACCTCCTTGTACGCGCCGCCGGGCTCGGCGACCAGCACCCGGCCGTTGTCCTGCGGCGGCTTCTGCTCGCCCACCCGCAGGTTCCCGCCCCAGTAGAGACGGGCGTACGAGACCTTCGCGCCCTGCGGGACCTTGAGCTCGGCCCGGGTGGAGTTGTAGGTGTCCGGGTCCTTGTCGACCTCGCTGTAGAACATCTCGAAGTCGCCGTTGACCCCCGCCGCTCCCTTCTTGACCTCGGCGCACGGCTCGGCCTGCGGGGCCTGCTCCTTGCGGCAGCTGATTCCGGAGTTGGAGGCGCGCACCAGTCCGCCGTGCAGCTCGGCCTGGTAACGCTGGGTGAAGGGAATCCGGGGCAGCTCCTTGGGAGCGGGGGCCGCCCACGCCACCGGGGCGTTCACGGAAAGGGTGAGGCAGGACAGCAGACCGAGCGCGCCGAGGATTCTGCGGGAGGAACCCATGACCCTGTCTCCATTTTCGATCAAGGGGACAAAACAGGAGTGAACCTTGGCAGAAATCGGGCTGGAAATCACGCCGGACTCGCCCGTACGGCCTTTTGGGCGATGGCACGCACCCTCGCAACCGGCGGGTCGTTATGAGTTGCACCGTCGTTCGAGCCGAAAGGAAATGCGGAGATGAAGAAGAGGCTGGTGCGCGGCACCACCGTCGCCGTCGCGGGCGCCGCCCTGCTGATGGGCGGCGCGGGCCTCGCCTCCGCGCACGGCGGGGACGGCGCGACGGCGCAGGGCGTCACCGCCGGGTCCCCCGGCGTCCTGAGCGGCAACCTGCTCCAGGTGCCCGTCGACGTCCCGGTGAACGCCTGCGGCCTCACCGTGAACGTGATCGCCCTGCTGAACCCGTCGTTCGGCAACACCTGCATCAGCGCCTGATCGTCAACCGCGCTGCCCGAACCGCCCGCATCCGAGTGAAGCGACGCAACCGAAACCGGGGCAGCGCCGTTGATCCGAGTGCTCCACTACCGGGCAATCCTGCAAAAAAGGGACGACAATGATCAAGAAGATGATGGCCTCGGCCGCGGTTGCCGCCTCGGTCGTGGGCATTGGTGCCGCCATGGCGCCGCAGGCGATGGCGATCGGCAACGACAACGGCGTCAACACCGTCCAGGGCAACGGCGCCGCGCAGATCTACGGCAACCAGGCCACCTACGGCAACATGAGCCCGCAGATGGCGCTGATCCAGGGCTCCTTCAACAAGCCCTGCATCGCCCTGCCCGCGAAGGCCAACGTCCAGTCCGTGCTGGCCCTGATCAACGTCGGCGTCCAGGACATCCCGGTCCTGTCCAGCCCGCAGAACCAGCAGTGCACCGAGAACTCCACCCAGGCCAAGGGCGACGAGGCTCTCTCGCACATCCTCAGCAACATCCCGGTCCTCTCCGGCAACGTCTCCAACGGCAGCTGACCGAGGCCCGCGCCAGCGAGGCCGTCGCACCCACGGGGTCGCGGCGGCCTCGCCGCATGTAGGGCCGGACACCTCCCCGACCCCCGGAATTACCGAGACAAATCCGTCGGCACCCACAATTCGGGCGGGACATTGCGCCGGGCATTGGGGTGAATTGCCGACAGCTCCCCGAAAATGCGCGGTTTCTTTTTCCCGGACCGCTCGTTGTTAATTCTGCAGTGGACACGCCCCTGCGGGAAGGAAAGAAATCAAATGACGTACAAGAAGGCAGTGGTGCTGGCCGCCGGCGCTCTGATGCTCGCCGGTGCCGCCTCCCCCGCCATGGCCGACTCGACCGCCGACGGCAAGGCCGTGGGGTCCCCCGGCGTGCTGTCCGGCAACCTGGCCCAGGTGCCGGTGCACGTCCCGGTCAACGTCTGCGGCAACACCGTGAACATCATCGCGCTGCTGAACCCGGCGTTCGGCAACACCTGCGTCAACGCCTGACGAAGCGCTTGTGCCCGCAAGGGCAAGCCTCCTCGGGGTGGCCTCGGAGTGCACGGCGGTGCACTCCGGGGCCGCCTCCGACTCCACACCGGCCGTGGCGCCGGTAGACAGGGAAGGACCCATGCGACAGGTACTGAGCCGACAGGTACTGGGCAAGGGGATGCTCACGGCGGCAGCCGCGTCGAGTCTGCTGTCGATCGCGACCGGCGCGGCCTACGCGCACCCCGGGGCGACGGCCGAGGCCTCGCATTCGCCGGGTGTGCTGGCCGGCAACAGCGTCTCGGTACCGATCACCTTCGCACCGAACGTGTGCGGCAACAGCGTGGACGGCGGTGCGGCGCTCAACCCTGCGATGGGGAACACGTGCGTCACCAGCACCGGCTCGCACACGGACGGCGGCTACGACTACGGGCGCCACCTCAGCCCCGAGAACGCCGAGGCCTTCGAGCGCTACCTCCATGAGCGCGAGGGCCGGCACACGGTACCGGAGCAGCGTCACGAGTCGCCGCGTCACGCGGGCGGGCACGAGCAGCCCCGGCAGGAGCAGCCCGGGCACGAGCAGGCCCGGCACGAGGGACCGCGGCACGCGAAGCCCCGCCAGGAGGAGCCGCGCCACGAGGGCGGCTACGGGAGCCCCGGTGCGGAGCAGGGCAAGGAGGAGTGCGACGACCACCCCGGGTCGACACCGCCGCCCCCGCCGGCGCACCACGCTCCCCCCGCGCCGGAGCATCCGCACCCCAAGCCGGAACCGGTGGAGGAGCACCCGGCCCCGCTGCCCACCCCGGAACCGGCCCAGGAGGCGCCCGCGCCACAGCCCCCGGCCGAGGAGGCCCCTGCCCCGCTCCCCGCCCCGGAGCCCGTCCCGGCACCGGTCGAGGAGCCCGCGCACACGCTGCCGGCCCCGGCCCCCGGACCGCCCCCCGTGATGGAGGAGGGGCCCGCGCCCCGACCGCCGCACGGGAGCCTGCCCGTGGAGCACCCGGCGCCCGCGCCCGAGGTCGTACCGCCGGCGGACCAGCCGCCTGCCGCCCCCGCCGGTGACACCCCCGCCGTCCTCCCCCCGGCTCCGGCACCCGCACCGGCTCCGGCCCCCGCACCGGAGCCCGCTCCCGCGCAGCCGCCGACTCCCGCTCCGGCGCACGTGACCGGTCCCGTGCTGGCGGAGACGGGCGCGGGTCAGCCCGCGGCCGCGGCAGCGCTCGCCAGCGCCCTGATCCTGGGTGGCGCCATTCTGTACCGGCGGTCGCGCGTCGCCTGACCGGCAATACCGGTAATCAGAAGAAATATCGGCCGGAGAATCCTCGTCGGATTCTCCGGCCGCTGTCATGTACTCGTGCGTTCGCGTTTCCGCAGCGGCGGGGAATCGTTACCCAGGGCGAAAGTGGCGCGACGGTCGCCACTGATGCCTCTGTCCACGAAAGAAGAGGATTTCGATAATGAAGCTCACGAAGGTCGCCGCTGTCGTCGTCGGCTCCGTCGCCGCCCTCGGCGCCTCGTCCACTGCCTTCGCCGCCGAGCCCACGGCCGCGATGCCCCCCATGAGCCTGACGGGCGGGGTGACGGAGACGCTGAACGCCGTCGGGCCCGTCTCCGAGTCGCTCCCGCAGACCGTGGGCAACGGGCTGGCCGAGCAGGGCGACACCGTCAACAAGGTCGTGGGCACCGCCCAGAAGGTCAACAAGGTCCGCAACGACGTGCCCGGCACCGTGCTCGGCCTCGCGAACGGCGCCACCCAGGGGTCCCCCATGCTCGGCGGCGTGAAGCTCAACGGCGGCCAGGGCTGAACCGTCCCGGCAGACCACCCGCCGACACGACTGTGGGCGCCACCGGCAAGGCCGGGGCGCCCACAGTCGTTGTTCGGCAGACGTCAGTGGTTGATGCAGACGTTGCCGAACGCCGGGTTCAGCGCGCCAACGATGTTCACGGTGTTGCCGCAGAGGTTGATCGGGATGTGCACCGGAACCTGGAGCAGGTTGCCGGACAGGACGCCGGGGGAACCCACGGCCGCGCCCTCGGCCTTCGAGTCGGCGGCGGCGGAGCCGGCGGCACCGGCCGCGGCGAGACCAGCGGTGGCCAGGACCAGGGCGGCCTTCTTGGCAGAGTTCATGGGAAGTGCACCTTCTGTTCGATGTTCTGCCCCGAACCGGGGCTCACACCGAGCGAAACGGTCCACCATCCCGGACGACACGGTCACGCGCACGAAGAGACCTGTTCGGCTCAATTGTCGTAACCGTCCGACGGGTTCCCGATCCCTCCTACCCCTTCGGGAGGGCGGGAACCGCAGGGAGGTCCGGGAGCGCGGGTACCACCGGGACCGCCGGGACTGCGGGTACCGCGGGCACAGCCGGGACTGCGGGTACCGCCGGGACTGCGGGTACCGCCGGAGCCGCCGGGACCGCGGGCACCGCCGGGAGCGCGGGCAGCGGGGGAAGCACCGTGTCGATCGGCGGGATCTCCGGCAACTGGGGGATCAGGCCGGACAGGTCGGGCAGCTCCAGATCGGGCAGCTTCGGCAGCTCGATCGGCGGCAGCGTCACCCCGTCGGGCAGCAGACCCCCGATCGACGCAAGGAGGCCCTCGAGGGTCTTGGTGAGTCCCGCCAGGAGGTCGTCGATGGGACCGGCGGCCGCCGCACGCTGCTCGATCTTCTCGACCTGCTGCTGGACGGAGGCGACCCGGCCGGTGAGCGCCGCGGAGCCGTCGGTGTCCGCGGCGACCGCGGGGGCAGCCGCGCCGGACAGTATGACGGCGGCGAGGGCCGACGGGACGAGGAGGCGGGCGCGGGACGGCTTGGTGCGGTGCATGGATGTTCCTTCTCGGTGGGGACAGCAAACGGACCCGAGCGATCCGCTTCCTCACCCACCGTGCGAACACCTCGCACGCAGCGCAACCGGAGCCCCGGCGGATGCGGGCTGCGTACGGGCTTCGCGCACGCGTCCGGAGGCCGCTCACCCGGGCCGGGGAAATCCTCGACACGCGCAGGCCGTTTGAGTGAAGCAGCGGAACCAACCCCAGGACCGGGCAGTTGACCAGGGCGCTCCATCAGCGGGCACTCGTGCGACAGAAGGAACAAGATGTTCAAGAAGTTCATGACCGCCGCCGCGGTCTCCGCCGTTGCGATCGGCGCGGGCGCTGCCGCCGCGGCCCCGGCCATGGCCATCGGCAACGACAACGGGGTCAACACCGTCAACGGCAATGGCGCCCAGCAGATCTACGGCAACCAGAAGACCCACGGCGACATGAGCCCGCAGCTCAGCCTGGTCCAGGGCACCCTCAACAAGCCCTGCATCGGCCTGCCGGCGAAGGTCAACGCCCAGTCGCTGATCGCCGCGCTCAACATCGGCGTCCAGGACATCAACGTCCTGTCCAACCCGCAGAACCAGCAGTGCACCGAGAACTCCACCCAGGCCAAGGGCGACGAGCCGCTCTCGCACATCCTGGACAACATCCCGGTCCTGTCGGGCAACGTCTCGGCCGGCAGCTGACGCAGTCCCCTTGTGCGAGCCGGGGCCTCAGACGCCTGCGCGAGTGCCCACGGGGCCCCGGCTTGTTCCACCCGGATCCACGGCTCCACGGATCCATCCCCTGTGCGGGCGCGCGACGGCCGAGCGGCCGTCCGGGTGGGCACCGAACGTACGCAGCAGAGCCTCCTGCCCGACCGGGCCGGAGGCTCTGTTCGTGTCCCTTCCGTCCTTGTCAAGACACGAATGTTCGAGACGTGACGCGAAGTGTTCCGATCATGCCCACTTGAATCTCCTGCTTCACCCGGACGGCGTGAGGTCCACAGGCCCAGGAGGAGAGCGGCGATGAATGCGGAATTCGGAGAAACGGACGGGATCCACCTGGCGCGGACCGTCACGGAAGAGGTGCGGCGCACCGGGAAGCACTTCCTGCCCCAGTCCCTCCTGCTCCAGCTCGGCGAGATCCGCAGCCACCGCGCAGTGGACCGCCGACCCTTCCTCCAGGCATTCCTCCACTGCATGCTCGACAAGCACGACGGGCGTTACGGGAACCGGACCTACCTTTCCCTGCCCCTGCTGGAGCTCCTCCTGGAGGAGGCGGAAGACGCACCGGATCCGAACCGGATGGCCACGCTGCTCATATCCGACGTCATGCGCTTCGAGATCCAGGTGGAAGCCTCGGACCGGGAATCCGCGGACAGCGACCCGCCGGACCCGGTGACCCTGCGCAAGCGACTGCGCCACGCGCTGCGATTCGTGGCGCACGACCTCGGCGGACCGGAGGCCGAGGGCCTGGCGCTCCGCGCGGCCCACGTGCCCTGGTCCCGCTGGGCGGACGTCGCCGACGCCCTTCCCCGGCCCACGGCCACGGCGGCCGGCCACTGGTTCGACGTGACGGTCCAGCCCGTGTACGTACTGCACGACGAGTACTTCTTCATCAGGGTCCTGCAGGCCCACGAAATGATCTTCACGGCGATCGTGACGGACGTACGGGCGGCGATCGACGCCCTGCGCGACGGCCGCCTGGCAGCGGCGGCGGACCATGTGGATCGCGCGGCCGCTCTCTTCGACCGGGCCTCGGCGCTGTTCCGGATGGTCGCCACCATGCGGCCGGGACACTTCTCAGGGTTCAGGCAGTTCACGCAGGGCGCCAGTGCCATCCAGTCCGAGCAGTACAAGCGCTTCGAGATCCTGTGCGGTATGCCGACCACCCCGCGGCTGCGCTCCGAGGCCTTCACGAACGTCCCCGCCGTACGGGCGGAGGCCGAGGGCGACGACCATGACACGGTGGTGCGGGCCTATCTCGACCTCCGCCGCTCGGCCCGCTTCAGCGAGGCCGAGTGGAACCGCTTCCGCGGCGCCCTCGGCGGGCTGGAGGAGAGGCACCAGCGCTGGAAGTCCACCCACCGCAGCCTCGCCGCGCGCATGCTCGGCGACGCACACGGATCGGGATACACCGCGGGCGTCCCCTACCTGGCCGAGTGCCTGGACAACCGGCTCTTCTGGCAGCTCGGCGAGCAGCGCGGCGCGGGGTGCCCGACGGATGCGCCCGGCGCGGGCGAGTGCGCCTGAGGGGACGGTCAGAAGGGCCGCGTGGGCAGGTACTTGCCGTCCAGGGTGATGACGGCCCGCTCACCGCCCTCGGGGTCGGCGACCTTCTGCACGTCCAGCCTGAAGTTGATCGCACTGATGATGCCGTCGCCGAATTGCTCGTGGACCAAAGCCTTCAGGGTGGTCCCGTAGACCTGCAGCATCTCGTGGAAGCGGTAGATCGTCGGATCGGTCGGGACGCCGCCGGGGAGGGACCCGCGGGTCGGGATCGTCTGCAGGAGCCGCACCGCGTCCTCGTCCAGGTCCAGCACGGCGGCCACTGCCTTCGCGGCGCTCTCGGGGAGGGCGTGCTGGCCGAGCAGCGCGGCGGTGACGAAGGCGACCGAAAGCCCTGCCGCGTCGGCGAGTTGCTGCCAGGAGAGGTCCTTGCGGGTCTTGGCGTCGACGGCGGTGACGGCCAGGGCCTGGCGGGCGGCGGGGTCGAACTGGGCGTGCAGCATGAAGGTGTCCTTCGGAGGAGGGGAGAGGAGAGAAGGGTCGGGCGCAGGGCGCAGGGCGCAGGGCGCGGGGCGCGGGGTCAGCCGGCCGCGGCGAGGCCGGCCTGCATGACGCCGCCGGAGCGGATGTCGTACACCCAGCCGTGCAGCCTGAGGGTTCCCGCGGCCCGTGCCCGGGCGACCGAGGGGTGGGTGGCCAGGTTCGCGAGCTGGGCGTGTACGTTCTCGCGGATCAGGGTGGACAGCCGGTCGGGACCGGCGCCGCCCGGGGTACGGGCCACCGCGGCGTCCGCGTGCCGCAGCCAGCCGGCGACGGAGGCGGCGGCGCTGAGATCGGCGCCCTCGGCCAGGGCGGTCATCGCCCCGCAGGCGGAGTGCCCACACACGACGGCTTCGGTGACCCCGAGGACGGCGACGGCGTACTCGATGCTGGCCGCCACCCCGTCCGCACCCGGAGCGTGGGCGGGGACGAGATTTCCGGCGGTGCGGACGACGAACAACTCGCCCGGCTCGCTCTGGGTGATCAGTTCCGGCACCACGCGGGCGTCCGAGCACCCGATGAACAAGGTCGTCGGCCGGTGTGTCCCGGCCAGACGGGCGAAGAGCTGCGCCTTGGCCGGAAACACCTCGCGCTGGAATCGTGCGACGCCGTCCGCGAGATCGTGCGGGACGGGCACGGGCTGCATGGCCTGCATGGTCACTCCCTGCTGGTGGGACGCGCCCCGTGTGGGGCTCGACGCGTTCCACCATGCATGACCTGCATCTATTGTGTCCAAGACGCAATTTCCATGCCTGCCATCGATCTCATCTATAGTCGTGTTCATGGCTCTGGAGCTGCGTCACCTGCGTTACTTGATCGCCGTCGCCGAACACGGCAGCTTCACCCGCGCCGCCGAAGAGCTTCGGATCTCCCAGCCCACCCTGTCCCAGCAGGTGAAGCAGCTCGAACGCACCGTCGGCGTCCAGCTGTTGGACCGTACCGGGCGCGCCGTGCGGCTCACCGACGCCGGCGCGACGTACGTCCACTACGCGCGGCGCGCGCTGCGGGACCTCGCCGCCGCCGAGCGCGCCGTCATGGACCTGGCCGACCTCTCCCGCGGGCACCTGCGCCTCGCGCTGACCCCCACCTTCACGGCGTACCTCGTCGGCCCGCTCGTCGCCGGCCTCCACGAGGCCCATCCCGGCATCACCCTGGAGGTCCGGGAAATGCCCCAGGACCGGATCGAAGCCGGCCTGCTCGCCGACGAGCACGACCTGGGCCTCGCCTTCGCGGGGCCGCACCTGCCCGGAATCGCGGCGACCCGGCTGTTCACGGAGACCCTCGGCCTGGTCACCGCCACCGCCACAGCGCCCGCCACCGACGCGGACTCCGGACCGCTGCCCGTACGAGAACTCGCGACGCGCCGACTGGCGCTGCTCAGCGGGGACTTCGCCACCCGCGAGCACGTCGACGCCTACCTCGCCGCCCACGGCGTCCGGCCGCACATCGCGGTCGAGGCGAATTCCGTGCACGCCCTCACCGAGATCGTCCGGCGCACCTCACTCGCCACCGTCCTGCCGGACGCGGTCACCCACGACCACCCGCACCTGCGTCCCGTCCCGCTGGACCCCGCCCTCCCGTCCCGGACGGTCACCCTGCTGCGCCGCGAGAGCGCGTACGAGAGCGCCGCGGCCCGTGCCTTCACCGAGCTCACCGCCCGCCTGGTCCGCGACCGCGGCTACCGCCTCCCGCTGCGCGCGCACGCGCAGGGGGAGGCGGCCGGGAGCGGGTTGGATCACTTGCCGGGGCACTCCCTCCAGGCCAGGTGATAGACGGTGTTGATGCTGCCGTCGGTGGAGTCCATCGTCATGTAGCTGGTGGACGACGGGGACGAGGTGCCTCTGTTGACGCGCAGCTCGGTGTTGATGTTGAAGTTGCGCTGCACCCCGCACGGCGCCCAGACCAGTTGCGCCCAGTCGGTCACGTCGGTGGCCTGCCAGTTGTCCTCCTGCGGACCGGTGAACGTGTGCGTGCGCGCGGCGGTGTCCGGCGAGCCCTGGAAGTAGTACGAGGCCTTCTCGGTGCTCTTCGCGCCCGGCGCGAGGGAGGCGTAGCCGCGGTAGTCGGCGCTGGCGATCGCGTAGGTGAAGCCGTGGGGCACGTGCACGATCAGGCTGAGCTGGCAGTTCTTGCGCGCCGCGGTGGGCGGGGCGCCGCCGCCGACCTGTGCGAGGTACTGGCTGTAGGTCACGGTGAAGGCGGTGTTGTCCTGGGACACGGCGACTTCCGCGGTGTCCTTGGGGCATCCGGATCCGTTCACCGTGGCGACCTCGATCACGATGCGGTCGGGCGGCGGGTTCACGATGGTGGAGGGGGCGGCTTGCGTGGGCAGGGTGGCGGTGAGCAGGGCGCCGATCGCGCCGCTCACGAGGAATCCACCGGACATGGTTCTCCAATCCTCTGCTTCGGTACCGGGAGGCGCGCGGGCGGGTGCCCGGGTGCGCCGGAGGGTGGGGGGTGCGGCCGGCCAGAGCGGGGCCGGGTCGTCACAGACCGGTGTGCAGGGTGGAACGGGGCAGGCCCATGAAGGGGTTATGGGCATGTCCCTGACAATTCCCGGTCGGTGAGGACCGGGTGCCCGAATCGTAGGAACCCTCGGCGGGGCGGACCAGAGCGATGTCCGGCCAATCGCCCCCAGCGGGCACGGACCGGCCGGATCGCGCCGACCGGACCGGGGGCCGGGCGGCGGAATCAGGCCGCGGTCGGCCGGGCCAGCCGCTCGACGCGGGCCATGAACTCCGTCGGATGGAACGGCTTCGCGAGACAGTCGCTCACCCCGGCCTCCAGAGCGCGGACCGTGCACTCGGGATCCGCGGGCGGCAGCGCGAGGATCGGTACCCACCCGTGCTCGGGGTGCCTGCGGATCTCCTCGAACAGGGCCACCTCGTCCAGGCCGGGCCCCGTGCGCTCGCAGATCACCAGGTCGATCGGGCCGGCGCTGCCCAGCAGGGACACGGTGTCCGCCCCGCTCCCGCCGTCGACCACGGCGAACCCCCGGGACACGAGGAGGCGCTCCAGGAGGCTGCGGAGGGTGGGCTCCTTCGCCACGAGGAGGATCCTGCCCGGGGTGTCGCTCATGTCGTTCCACTTCGTCCGTGTGCGGGGGTCCCGCAGAGCCTACGAGGCGGGGCGTGTGCACGCCCGCTCCGGGGCACCTGATCCGGTAGCTTCGGTCCATGAGCACAGAGCCGCAGAGCTTCGAGATCCTGCTGGTGCCCGAGCACATCGAGAACCTGCGCGGCCAGTCCGCCGCGGACCGGGCCCTGCGGTCGGCCGTGGTGGAGGCGACCGGCGAGCAGGGCGCCTCCGGCTACCCCCGCTACCGCGGTCAGGGCGTGGAGGCCGACATCGACCCGAGCACGCGCACGGTCGAGGCCCTGCTCGTCGACGGCGCGGAGCTGGACTACGGACTCGTCGCCATGATCGCGCCCGAGCGGGGCCGCAAGGGCCGCTGACCGGCCGTACGAGGCGCAGGATCCGGGACTCCGCGACTGCGCGAACACGCCACGGGCCCCGTCACGGCGACGCGCCGGGCAGCGGCGGCATCGGCCGATTCACACCCACGGTACGTACGGTCGCGGTGATGCCCCCGTAGCCTCGACGTGCGGCCCGCCCCCGTGCGAAGGGCGGCCGCAAGCGAGCCACCTCCCTGCCCCGCCCACCCTCTGAGCGGAGAATCACAGATGGCACCCACCCTCGCCCTCAAGCCCGGTACGGCCTGGTCCGACGCCTGGCGGCGATCCGTCGCCGCCGCCCCCGAGGCCTTCCGCGACGACCGCGTCCTCAATCTCTGGGCCGGCTCCTGGCAGCCCGACGGCCGCAGCCTCCCCGCCACCAGCCCGATCGACGGCAGCCCCGTCGCCGGCCCGCCGCGGCTGGACCAGGAGACCGCCGCGGCGGCCGTACGGGCCAGCCTCGACGAGCACCGCACCTGGCGGCACGTCCCGCTGCCCGAACGCCGGGCCCGGGTCACCGCCGCCCTCGACGCCCTCACCGAGCACCGGGAGCTGCTCTCGCTCCTGCTCGTCTGGGAGATCGGCAAGCCCTGGCACCTCGCCCAGGCCGATGTGGACCGCGCCGTGGACGGCGTCCGCTGGTACGTGGAACACATCGAGACCATGGCCGAGGGCAGGGCACCGCTCGCCGGGCCCGTGTCCAACATCGCGAGCTGGAACTACCCCATGTCCGTGTTGGTCCACGCCATGCTCGTGCAGGCCCTCGCGGGCAACGCGGTCATCGCGAAGACCCCGACCGACGGCGGGCTCGCCTGCCTCACCCTCGCCAGTGCACTGATCCGGCGCGAGGGCATCCCCGTCACCCTGGTCAGCGGCAGCGGGGCCGAACTGTCCGAAGCCCTCGTCCGCTCCCCGGAGATCGGCTGCGTCTCCTTCGTCGGCGGCCGCGACACCGGAGCGCGGATCGCCACCGCCGTCACCGACCTCGGCAAGCGCCACATCCTGGAGCAGGAGGGCCTCAACACCTGGGGCATCTGGGAGCACACCGACTGGCCCGCCCTGACCGCGGTCATCCCCAAACTCTTCGACTACGGCAAGCAGCGCTGCACCGCCTACCCGCGCTTCGTCGTCCAGCGCTCCGCCTTCGACGCCTTCCTCGCCGCCTACCTGCCGGCCGTCGCGTCCATCCGTACCGGCCACCCGCTCGCCGTGGCGCACCCCGAGGACCCGCTGCCCGAGCTGGACTTCGGCCCCCTCATCAACGCGGCCAAGGCCAAGGAGCTCACCGACCACGCCGCCGAGGCCATCGAGCGGGGCGCCGTACCGCTCTTCCGCGGCACGCTGGACCCGGCCCGCTTCCTGGAGGGGCAGGACACCTCCGCCTACGTGGCCCCGCTCACGCTGCTCAGCCCGCCGGCCTCCTCCCCGCTCTACCACGCGGAACCCTTCGGGCCGGTCGACACGATCGTCCTCGTCGACACCGAGGCGGAGCTGCTCGCCGCGATGAACGCCTCCGGCGGCGCCCTGGTCGCGACCCTGTCCACCGACGACCCGGCCACCTTCGCCCGGCTCGCCCCGCAGATCCGCGCCTTCAAACTCGGCCACGGCAAGCCCCGTTCGCGCGGGGACCGGGAGGAGCTCTTCGGCGGGTTCGGCGGCTCCTGGCGCGGTGCGTTCGTCGGCGGTGAACTGCTCGTGCACGCCGTCACCGACGGGCGGGACGGCGAACGACTGCCGGGCAACTTCCCCGAGTACCAGCTGATGCCCTAGGGGGTGTCCGCAAAGTAGCGCCGGCGCCCGGAGGGCGTGGCCCGCGGCGTCCGGCGCGGTGCATCGCAAGGCGGAGAGGCGCAGCTCGTAC
>NZ_JBSGXU010000021.1:0-70803 GCF_053610205.1 Streptomyces sp. NPDC054932
AGGGTGGCCGAAGGCCATCGCGCAGCGACGCGAGGAACGAGCGCCCTTGAGGGGCCGGCCCGACACGGAGAGACGAAGACTGCCGGGAAACCCCCATACACATCCCTGACCACCGCCCCACCGAAAGCCCCGCTCCCGCCCCCGAAGCCCCCACCCCTACAAGTAGTCCTCCAGCCGCCCGATGCTGTAGCCCTGCTCCTGGATGCGCTGGAGCATGCGCGTCGTCATCTGCGTTTCCGTCGTGCCCTTGAGTTCACCGGGGCCGCGGAAGTGGGCCAGGACGATGTCCCCGGGCTGCAGGGCGGAGCCCTGGGCGTACTGGAAGTTGTTGATCTGCATCGACACCCGCCACAGGACCACCGACGAGACACCGCACTCCGAGGCTGCCCGGAGGGTGTCGTCGTTGTAGTTGCCGAAGGGCGGGCGGAAGAGCGGCGGGCGCTGGCCGAAGCGCTTCTCCAGCCGTTCCTGCTGGCCGCATATCTCCTTCTTCTGCCCCTCGAAGGAGAGGGTCCGTAGGTTCGGGTGCGTCAGCGTGTGGTTGTTTATCGTGCTCGCCGAGCCGTTGTCGCGGAGCTTCTCGAAGTGCCCGTAGTCCGACGAGGCCACACTGTCCGTCAGGAACATGCTGATCGGCAGCTTGAGGTCGGCCGCCATCTTCAGGAACTCGGGGTCCTTCTCCGCGCCGTCGTCGAAGGTCAGGAAGACTATTTTCTCCCCGGCCGGCACGGGTATTCGGTCTATCACCGGGACCTTGCCCGGGCCGGGCTTCGGGATCTGCGGTTTCTGGGCGGGCTTGGGCGCGTACTGGAGGGGGGCCGTCAGGCCCCATTTCTTGTACGCCTCGTCGGATGCGCCTCCCGGCGCCGGTGACGCCGGCGGCGCCGTGGACCTGCCCGTCGACGGCGTGGCGCCACCGGCCTCCGGTGTCGCCTCCGCCGTCTTGCGTGCCAGGCGTTCCGTGGGGGCCGCGCTGTCCCCGCACCCCGTCAGGGACAGCGCGAGCGCGCCGGCCGCCAGCGTTCCGGCTACCAACCGGCGCGCGTGCTTCACAGATAATCCTCCAGGCGAGCCACGGCATACCCCTTGTCCGTGACGGTCTTCATGACATGACGGATCATGTCAGGCATCGTGCCCTTCCAGTCCTCCTTGCCGCGGAAGTGAGTGAGGATGATGTCACCGGGGTGCAGATCGCGGTCCCATTCCCGGTAGTCCATCCGGTTGGTGAACGCCTCCGCGTTCCACAGCGGGACCGCCTTGATGCCGCAGGACTTCGCCGCGCGCAGCGTGTCCTGGTTGTAGTTGCCGTACGGCGGCCGGAAGAGCGTCGGCCGCTTGCCGAACTCCTTCTGGATCGTGTCCTGCTGGCCGCAGATCTCCTGGCGCTGCTGCTCGTACGACAGGCCCGGCATGTACCGGTGGTTGAGCGTGTGGTTGTTCAGGGTGACGCCCGCGGCCTGCATCTGCTTGAAGTACGGGTAGTTGTCCCGTACGACGTAGTCGCTGAGGAAGGCCGTGTACGGGATCTTCAGCTCCTGCATCATCTTCAGGAACTCGGGGTCCTTCTCCGAGCCGTCGTCGATCGTCAGGAAGACGACCTTGTCCTCGGTCGGGACGGTGGTGAAGACGGCCGGGTACTCCTCCTGGTCCTCCACCTCGAATCCGTCGCGCGTGGTGATCTCGGGCTTCTCCTTGGGCGCCGGCGGGGCGGCGAGCGGGGTCTTGCGCAGTCCCCACTTCTTCGCCGCGACGATGCGCGCCTGCTGGGCGGCCTTGGCCTTCTCGGCGGCGCTGAGCGCGCCCGCGGCGCCCGCCTCCGCGGCCTTGGCGGCCTTCGCCTTCTCGGCCGCGTCCGGCCCGGAACTCCCGGAGCCGCACGCCGTCCCGAGCGCGGCGACGAGCAGGGCTGCCACGGCCACCCCGAACCGGCCGCGCGGACCTGCCGCGTACCGGTGACCCTGTTGCGAGTTATGTTCCTTTTGTCGTACTAGCTGCATAGCAGCGCATCCTGGCACCCGACACACGGGCTACCGGGAAGACACCCGCGAACGCGGTGTCACCTTCCTTCGACTGGCCCACACCGTCCACCGCGGGACCCGTTCCCCCACCCCCTCCCCATCCTCCTCCGGTCCCGCCCGCGCCGCCCCCGGGCCGGCCCGTCGCCGACAATGGACGCGTGACCCCCGAAGACTTCGCCGCGCTCCTCACCCCCGAGGGCCGCGCCCTCCTCGACTCGCTCCGCGACTACGACCCGGCCCAGGAGCTGGCCGTCGCCACCCGGCTGCGCCGCGAGCACCCCGCGGCTCTGGTCTCCGCCGCGCTCGGGCAGGCCCGGCTGCGGCAGCGCGCGGTGGCGAAGTTCGGTGCGGAGGACGCCTTCCGGATGTACTTCACGCCCGGCGGCGGCGAGATGGCCACCCGCGCGTCCGTGGCCTCGTACCGGGCCGAGCGGCTCGCGGCCCTCGGCGTACGCAGCCTCGCGGACCTGTGCTGCGGCATCGGCGGGGACGCCCTGGCCCTGGCCCGGCTCGGCATCCGGGTCCTCGCGGTGGACCACGACCCGCTCACCGCCGCCGTCGCGCGGGCCAACGCCGAGGCGCTGGGTCTGGCGGACCTGATCGAGGTCCGGGAGGCGGACGTGACCGAGGTGGACACCTCCGGCTACGACGCCGTCTTCATCGACCCGGCCCGGCGCGGGGGGCGCGGCCGGATCTTCGACCCCGAGTCGTACTCGCCGCCGCTGTCGTGGGCGGTGGAGACGGCCCGGGCCGCGAAGCACGCCGCCATCAAGATCGCCCCCGGGATCCCGCACGAGGCCGTGCCTGCCGAGGCCGAGGCCGAGTGGATCTCCGACCAGGGGGACGTCAAGGAGGCCGTGCTCTGGTTCGGGACCGCGCCGGGGACCGTGCGCGCCACCCTGCTCCCCGGGCCGCGCGCGCTGCAGACCGCCGATCCCCTGCCCGATCCGGCGGCCGGACCGGTCGGCCGCTGGCTCTACGAGCCGGACGGCGCCGTCATCCGCGCCCACCTGGTCGCCGAGGTCGCCGGGCAGCTGGACGGGCGGCTGATCGACCCGACCATCGCCTACATCACCGCAGACGAGCTGCGCGCGACGCCGTACGCGACGGCGTACGAGATCACCGACGTGCTGCCCTTCGGCCTGAAGAAGCTGAAGGCGCTGCTGCGCGAGCGCGGGGTCGGGATCCTGACCGTGAAGAAGCGCGGCTCGGCGATCGAGCCCGAGGAACTGCGCAGGAAGGTCAAGCCGCAGGGGCCGAACTCCGCGACCGTCTTCCTGACCCGGGTGGCGGGAGCCCCCTCGATGCTGATCGGCGCGCCGGCGGTACCGCCCGCCGTACCGCCTGCCGTACCGCCTGCGGCGACGCCCGGCGGGTGACGTGCCGGGCTGCGCGGGTCGGGCAGTGACGTGCCGGGCCGCGCGGGCCGGCGTGATGCCGGTCCGGCGGCGCGTGCCGGTGCGATGCCGGGTCGGGTGAGGTGCCGGGGGCGGCGGCGCGGGTCGGGTGAGGTGCCGGACCGGTAGCGCAGGTCGGGCAGTCCCCCGCCCGGCGGCGCGGATCGGGCCGGTGCGGCGCCGGACCGGTGTGCCCCCGGCCGGGTGGTCAGCCTTCTTCGACCTCCACCGATTCGAACCGCCAGCGGTGGACCGCCCGCGTGATCAGGTCGGCCGCGGGCTCGGGCAGCTCGGGGAGGTCCGCCGCCACACCCTCGGCGGCCTCCCACCAGGTGATCACGAGCACCCGGTCCTGCTGGGCGCGGAACACCTCGCGGCGCACCGGCTCCCGGGCGAGGACCCGGGAGCGGGCCCATTCCAGCAGTTCGTTGCCCCGGCCGTCGGCGGCCCGGGCCTCCCACATCAGCGCGACGGTGCTCACGAGTACAGGTTGTCCTTGCTGAGTTCGTGCACGTGGTCGTGATCGTGGGTGTGACCGTGTCCGTGTCCGTGGCCGTGCCCGGAGTCGTGGTCGTGGTCGTGCGCGGTCCCCGGCACGTGCGGGTCCGTCACCGGCAGCGAGGAGTCCGCCGACAGGTCCCAGTCGGATGCGGGCCGGTTCCGCTTGACCATCTCCGCACCCAGCGCCGCCACCATCGCGCCGTTGTCCGTGCACAGCTTCGGCCGCGGCACGCGCAGTACGATCCCCGCGGCGTCGCACCGCTCCTGGGCGAGCGAGCGCAGCCGGGAATTGGCAGCCACGCCGCCGCCGATCATCAGGTGGTCGACGCCCTCGTCCTTGCACGCCCGGATCGCCTTGCGCGTCAGCACGTCCACCACGGCCTCCTGGAAGGACGCCGCCACATCGCGCACCGGTACGTCCTCGCCCGCGTTCCGCTTCGCCTCGATCCAGCGGGCGACGGCCGTCTTCAGCCCGGAGAAGGAGAAGTCGTACGCGGCGTCGCGCGGGCCCGTCAGCCCGCGCGGGAAGTTGATCGCCTTCGGGTCGCCCTCGCGCGCGAGCCGGTCGATGACCGGGCCGCCGGGGAAGCCCAGCTGGAGCACGCGCGCGATCTTGTCGAAGGCCTCGCCCGCCGCGTCGTCGATGGTCGCGCCGAGCGGCCGTACGTCGGAGGTGATGTCGGGGGCCAGCAGCAGCGAGGAGTGACCGCCGGACACGAGCAGGGCCATCGTCGGCTCCGGCAGCGGCCCGTGCTCCAGCTGGTCCACGCAGATGTGGGAGGCCAGGTGGTTCACCCCGTACAGCGGCTTGCCGAGCGCGTACGCGTAGGCCTTGGCCGCCGAGACGCCCACGAGCAGCGCGCCCGCGAGACCCGGTCCGGCCGTGACGGCGATGCCGTCGAGGTCGCGGGCGCTGACCCCGGCCTCCTTCAGGGCGCGTTCGATGGTGGGGACCATCGCCTCCAGGTGGGCCCGCGAGGCCACCTCGGGCACGACGCCGCCGAAGCGCGCGTGCTCGTCGACGCTCGACGCGATCGCGTCCGCGAGCAGGGTGGTGCCGCGGACGACGCCGACGCCGGTCTCGTCGCAGGAGGTCTCGATGCCGAGGACGAGCGGTTCGTCAGCCATTGCTCTCACTGCTCTCAGTTCGTGCTTGTGCGGGGTCGGTCAGTCGCATGACGAGCGCGTCGACGTTGCCGGGCTGGTAGTAGCCGCGCCGGAAGCCGATGGGCTCGAAGCCGAAGCGCTCGTAGAGCTTCTGGGCACGGGTGTTGTCCACACGTACCTCCAGCAGCACCTCGGCGCACTCGAACGCGGTGGCGGCGCGCAGCAGGTCGGTCAGGAGCCGGGCGCCGAGCCCGGTCCCCCACTGGTCGCGGGCGGCCGCGATGGTCTGTACGTCGGCGAGGTCGCCGACGGCGGCCAGTCCGGCGTAGCCGACCAGGCGGCCCGCCGCGTCCTCGGCCACGATGTAGCGGCGCGTGGCCTGCGGGCCGCGGGCGTGGGCGAGTTCGGACCAGAACATCCCCGCGGACCAGGCGTCCTCGGGGAACAGCTCGTGCTCCAGTTCCAGCACGGGCCCGATGTCCCACCAGCGCATCTCGCGCAGCGTGTGGGATGTCACTGCGGGGTGACCACCTTGTAGTTCTTGGGTACCTGGGCGTCGGGCCGGCGCAGGTAGAGCGGGGTCGGAGGCAGGAACTCCAGGCCCGCCGCCAGTCGTTCCGCGGCCAGCGAGGCGAGCGCGGCGGCGGACTGGTGCTCGGGGCCCCGCGCGTCCGGGAACACCTCGGGGTAGAGGAGCGCGCCCTGGCCCACCGCGGGCACGCCCGCGACCTGCTCGGCGATGTCGGCCGGGCGGTCCACGGAGGGCTCGCCGACGCGCGTGCGCGGGTCCTCGTACCGGGCCCAGTAGACCTCCTTGCGCCGCGCGTCGGTGGCGACGGTGAAGGGGCCCTCGATCCCGGCGGTCCCGGCTGCGTAGGCGAGGCCGTCGAGCGTGCACAGGCCGTGGACGGGCACGCCCAGCACGGCGGCGAAGGTGGAGGCGGTGACGAGGCCGACGCGCAGCCCCGTGTAGGGGCCGGGGCCGACGCCGACGACGACGCCGGTGACGGCTTCGAGCTTGACCCCGGCCTCGGCGAGGACCTTGTCCACGGAGGGCAGCAGGAGCTCCCCGTGGCGGCGGGCGTCGACCTGGTTCGACTCGGCGACGACGGACTCACCGTCGTGCAGGGCGACGGTGACGGCGGGCGTGGCGGTATCTACGGCGAGCAAGAGCACGCGAACAGCCTACGACTCCGGCGGCCGGGCCCCTTGCGGCCGGTCTCGGAGCAGGGTGGCTGCTACCTTTCGACGGGGGTATCCGGACGTGGTACCAGTCAGTGCGGAGAGGTGGAGCAAGGTGGCACGCAGCAGCTCGGGAATCGTGGCCGGGCTCACCGCCGCGGCAATCGCCGCCGTCGGCTTCCTCGGTTACCAGGCCTCCGCCACGGCGCCCGCGCTCCCGCCGAAGGCGGCCGCGCAGGAACCGGCCCCCGCCGCGAGTCAGGCCGCCAAGCAGGACCCGGCGAAGCCGGCGCCCGTGCCCGAGGGCTCCGGCACCGGGATCCGCGTCGTGTACTCGGTGGGCCAGAAGCGGGTGTGGCTGGTGGGCGACCCCGCGCAGCCGCCGAAGTCGTTCCCGGTGATGCCGAGCACGGTGCACCCGAAGGCGGGCAGTTACGCGGTCGGTTCGCGCTCGGGTTCGGTGACCGGTTCGGACGGGGTGCCGATCGAGCACGTCGTCCGGTTCGCCACCGCGGAGGGTGTGGCGGTCGGTTTCAGCGCCCGCACGGACGGCGCGACGCCGGAGCCCGACCCGAACAAGAAGACCGGCGGCATCCGCATGGCCCGTGCCGACGGGGACGCGATGTGGGCCTTCGCGACGATCGGCTCGAAGGTCGTCGTCGTTCCCTGACGGACCCCTCCGACGGATCCCCCGCTCTTTCACCCAACCGGGTGACGCGACACGGGTCGGCGAGGACCGCCGGGGTCCGGAACCAGGACCAGGACTAGGCCGCTTCGGATTCCGGGGCGGCCTCTTCGCGCGCGCCCTCCGCCGGCCCGCCCGTGCCCGCCGCGCACTCCCGCGCGGGAGGCGTCGAGACGGCGGTGGCGGCCGCGCCGGCAGCGAGGAGCGTCCACATGGAGACGGTGGACGGGCGGGGTTCGCGATGTGCTCCTGCTGGTGCCGACATGGCTGCCTCCTGGACCCGGGACACCGTACTTAGGCATACCTAAGAAACTCTCGGTACCATGTCACCACGAGTGCTGCCGACAGCGCAATATCTTGCCGACGAGTTGTCGGTACGTTTACTCCGAGAGGACCCCGGCCAGGGCATCCAGCCCGGCACCGGCGCCCCAGCGCGTCCCGATCCCGCGCACCGAGACCTCCCGTACATCGTCCAGGACCTCCTCGTGGCCGACCGCCCGGGCGATCACCACGTGCAGCCGGTCGTCGGAGAGCTCCTCCACCTTGCCGTCGCCCCACTCCACGACGATCACGGACTCGGGCAGCGAGACGTCGAGGTCCAGGTCCTCCATCTCGTCCAGCCCGCCGCCGAGCCGGTACGCGTCCACGTGCACCAGCGCCGGTCCACCGGTCAGCGAGGGGTGCACGCGGGCGATCACGAAGGTCGGCGAGGTCACGGCCCCCCGCACGCCCAGGCCCTCACCGAGGCCCCGGGTGAGCGTGGTCTTGCCCGCGCCCAGCTCGCCGGTCAGCAGGACGAGGTCACCGGGGCGCAGCAGGGCGGCGATCCTGCGGCCCAGTTCCTGCATCGCGTCCGGGGAATCGACGGTGATCCGGGTCTCCGTGCCGGCCGCGGCCTCAGGTGCCGGTGCCTGGCTGCGCTGTGCTTCCAGCGGTACTTCTTCCATGCCCGCCAACGTTAGTCGCTGCGGGGACCGCCACCGCCCCGGTGCGCGCCAGCAGCTCGGTGAGCAGCCGCGTCACGGTCTCCGGGCGTTCCAGCATCATCAGGTGCCCGGTGGACTCCAGGACCACGAGGTCGGCGCCGGGCAGCGCCTCCTTGATGGCCACGCTGTGCGCGGGCGGGGTGATCATGTCCTTGTCCCCGGCGACGACGGTCACCGGCAGGTCCGCGAACAGCTGGAGCGCGGAGGTCTTGTCGTGGGTCTGGAAGGCCGGGTAGAACTCGGCGACCACGTCGATGGGCGTGGCCTCGATCAGCCGTTCCGCGAACCGCGCGACGCCGGGATCCACGTCCCGGGAACCGAACGAATACATCTTGATCATGCCGGCGAACAGGTCCGCGGTCGCCCGGCGGCCCTTCTCCACCAGCTCCACCTGCGAGCCGAGCGCCTTGAGCACGCCCGGCAGGAGCCGGCGCACGGCTCCCATGCCGACGGCGGGCAGCCCGTAGGTCACCTCGCCGAGGCGGCCGCTGGAGGTCCCGACCAGGGCCACCCCGACGACGCGGTCGCGCACGAGCTCGGGGTACTGCTCGGCGAAGGCCATGATGGTCATTCCGCCCATCGAGTGACCCACCAGGATCAGCGGCCCCTCGGGGGCGGCGGCGTCGATGACGGTCTTGAGGTCCCGGCCGAGCTGTTCGATGCCCAGCGGCTCGCCGTCCGCCTGGGCGAGGCCGCGGGCGCTGCGGCCGTGGCTGCGCTGGTCCCAGTAGACCGCGCGGACCACACCGCGCAGGGCGGCGCGCTGGAAGTGCCAGGAGTCCTGGGCGAGGCAGTAGCCGTGACAGAAGACGACGGTGGCCTGGGGCTCGGGCTTGCGGCGCAGCCGCCGCCGCTTGCCGTCCTCGGGGAGCTCGTCGACCTCGTAGTAGAGCTCGGTGGCGTCCTCGGCCCGGCAGATCCCCTCGGTCCCGCGCAGGGACCCGTAGTCCCCGGCCGCGTCGAGGGCGAGGCGCGCCTTCATCCGCACGCCGCGCCCGACGGTGATTCGTTCGACCGCGACACCGGCCGCCGCACCCGCGGCTATCACGCCGATGGCGGCGCCGGCCCAGCCGGCCTTGCGCCAGTTCTCGCTCACGCCGCCGTCCTCACTCCGCTCAGCGGCCCAGGTACACCCGGGGCACGCGTGCACCGATACGGGTGACGATCTCATACGCGATCGTCTGCGCCGCCCGGGCCCAGTCCTCGGCGGTGGGTTCACCGCGTTCCGCGTCCCCGAAGATGACGGCTTCGTCACCGGCGCGGGCGTGGTCCTCCCCCAAGTCGACCACGAACTGGTCCATCGCGACGCGTCCGGCGACCTGGCGGATCCGGCCGCCGACGAGCACCGGGCCGAGGCCGGAGGCCTGCCGCGGGATGCCGTCGGCGTAGCCCGCCGGGATCAGCGCGAGGTTCGTCTCGGCGTCGGTGACGTAGTGGTGGCCGTAGCTCACCCCGTGCCCGGCGGGGACCGTCTTGACCAGTGCGACGGAGGCCTTGAGGGTCATCGCGGGCCGCAGGCCCAGCTGGGCCGGGGTCCCGAGCTCGGGCGCGGGCGAGACCCCGTAGACGGCCAGTCCGCAGCGCACCAGGTCGAAGTGGGACTCGGGCAGGGTGAGGGTGGCCGGCGAGTTGGCGATGTGCCGGACCTCGGGCTCGACGCCCTCCTTCTCGGCGTAGGCGAGCATGTCGCGGAACGCGGCCAGCTGGAGCTGGATCGAGGGGTGCCCGGGCTCGTCGGCGCAGGCGAAGTGCGACCAGACTCCGGTGACCCGTACGGTCCCCTCGGCCTGGGCGGCGACGGCCGCCCCGACCAGTGCCTCCCAGTCGGCGGGCTGGCAGCCGTTGCGGCCGAGGCCGGTGTCGGCCTTGAGCTGGATGCGCGCGGTACGGCCCGCCGCGCGGGCGGCCGCGCGCACCTCGTCGAGGGCCCACATGCCGCTGACGGCGACGTCCAGATCGGCCTCGACGGCCTCCCGCCAGGGCCCGCCCGGGGTCCAGAGCCAGCACAGGATGCGGCCCTCGATGCCGGCCGCGCGCAGCGCGAGGGCCTCGTCGGGCGTGGCCGTCCCCAGCCAGGTGGCACCGGCCTCCTGGGCGGCCCTGGCGCATTCCGGGGCCCCGTGCCCATAGGCATTCGCCTTGACCACGGCCATCAGCTCGGCCCGGGGCGCCCGCTCGCGCAGAGCGCGCACGTTCTCCCGTACGGCGTCAAGATCGATCTCGGCGTACACGCGCGTCGCTGTCTCGTTCATCGCCCCCAGTCTCTCAGAACCCCCGCCCGGCCCTGGTGCGGGCGGCCGAAGGGGCGGACAATTCCTCCCTCGCGTCGCGGCGAACGATCCGCCGGGTGCGCGTTCACCGTTTCCCGGGCTCTGCCCGCGGGCACGAACACCCGTTCCTGAAGGCGCGTCTCGGCGGCGTCAGGGGCGGCGGACGTCGCGCCAGGCTTCCGGGAGGGCTTCGGCGACCTGGTGGGCCAGGAGCGGGCCCCCGACCCGGCGGGCCGCCAGGCCGTGGAGGTACGCGCCCACCGAGCCCGCGTCCGCGCCGGACAGCCCGCCCGCCAGGAGGGATCCGGCGAGCCCGGACAGCACGTCCCCGCTGCCCGCGGTGGCCAGCCACGGGGTTCCCGTCGGATTCACCCGGACGGGCGCGCCGTCGGAGGCGACCAGCGTCGTCGAGCCCTTCAGCAGCACCGCCGCCCCGTACCGCTGCGCCAGCGCCCGTACGGCGCCCAGCCGGCCCGCCTCCACCGACTCCCGGTCCACGCCCAGCAGCGCCGCGGCCTCCCCCGCGTGCGGGGTCAGCAGGGTCGGGGCCTTCCGCGCCCGCAGCACCGCCGGGTCCAGTCCTCGCAGCCCGTCGGCATCGACCAGTACCGCCGTGTCCCCGGCCAGCAGCTCCGCGACCTCCCCGGCGCGACCCTCGCCCAGCCCCGGGCCGACCACCCACGCCTGCACCCGGCCGGGGCCGATCAGCGTCTCGGGGTAGCGGGCGAGCACCGCCTCCGCGGCCGGACCCACGTACCGCACGGCGCCCGCGCCGCCCCGCAGTGCTCCGGCCACGGCCAGCACCGCCGCTCCGGGGTACTGCGCGGACCCGGCGACGATCCCGACCACGCCCCGCCGGTACTTGTCGCTCGATGCCGTCGGCTCGGGCAGCAGCCCCGCCACGTCGGCGTGCTGCAGGGCCTCCACCTGGGGCGTGGGCAGCTCCAGCCCGATGTCCACGAGGTGCACCGCGCCCGCCCGCGAGGCCCCCGGGTCGATCAGCAGGCCGGGCTTGTACGCCCCGAAGGTCACCGTCACACCGGCCGTGACGGCCGGCCCCGCCACCTCCCCGGTGTCCGCGTCCACCCCGCTCGGCAGGTCCACCGCGACCACGGGGACCCCCGGCGGAATCCGCTCCACCAGCGCCGCGGCCGCCGGGCGCAGCCCGCCCCTGCCGCCGATCCCGAGCAGTCCGTCCAGTACGAGGTCCGCCCGCTGCGGGACGGACCGCGCGAGGTGTCCCCCGGCGGCCCGCAGCGCGGCCAGCCCGCCCGCGTGCATCCGCTCGGGGTCCATCGGCACCGCCGTCACCCCGGCCCCGCGCCGCGCCAGCCGGGCGCCCGCGTACAGCGCGTCGCCGCCGTTGTCCCCGGGGCCGACGAGCAGGACGACCCGGGCCCCGTACACCCCGCCGCGGGTCCGCCGCAGCAGCCCGGCGCACGCGGCGGCCAGGCCGGCGGCCGCCCGCTGCATCAGGGCGCCCTCGGGGAGCCGGGCCATCAGCTCCCGCTCGGCGGCCCGTACGGTCTCCACGCTGTAAGCAGTGCGCACGGACTGCCCCCTATCCTTCTGCGATCACCACGGCGGAGGCGATCCCGGCGTCGTGGCTGAGCGAGATGTGCCAGGACTTCACGCCCAGCGCCAGCGCCCGCGCCTCGACCGTCCCGGACACCCGCAGCCGCGGCTGTCCGCTGTCCTCGACGTACACCTCGGCGTCGGTCCACAGCAGCCCGGCGGGCGCGCCGAGCGCCTTGGCGAGGGCCTCCTTGGCGGCGAACCGTGCGGCGAGCGAGGCGGTCCCGCGCCGCTCGCCGCTCGGCAGCGTCAACTCGGCGTCGACGAACAGCCGTCCGGCCAGGTTCGGCGTGCGCTCCAGCGCCGCGCCGAACCGCTCGATCTCCGCTACGTCGATCCCGACGCCGATAATCACAACGACAACTCCACTGCCCGACTACTCCACGGTCACCGACTTGGCGAGGTTACGCGGCTGGTCCACCTCGTTGCCGCGCGCCGTGGCCAGCTCGCACGCGAAGACCTGCAGCGGCACCGTCGCCACCAGCGGCTGGAGCAGCGTCGGCGTCGCCGGGATCCGGATCAGGTGGTCGGCGTACGGGACGACCGCCTCGTCGCCCTCCTCCGCGATCACGATGGTCCGCGCCCCGCGCGCCCGGATCTCCTGGATGTTCGACACGATCTTGTCGTGGAGCACCGAACGGCCGCGCGGCGAGGGGACGACCACGACCACCGGCAGGTCCTTCTCGATCAGTGCGATCGGCCCGTGCTTGAGCTCGCCCGCCGCGAAGCCCTCGGCGTGCATGTACGCCAGCTCCTTGAGCTTGAGCGCGCCCTCCAGCGCCACCGGGTACCCGACGTGCCGCCCCAGGAAGAGCACGGTGTTCTTGTCGGCGAGGGACCGCGCGAGCTGCCGTACGGGCTCCATGGTCTCCAGTACGGTGTCCACGGCCGCGGCGATGTCCGACAGCTCCCGGATCACGGCCTCGATCTCGTCGCCCCACTTCGTGCCCCGGACCTGCCCGAGGTACAGGGCGACCAGGTAGCAGGCCACCAGCTGCGTCAGGAACGCCTTGGTCGAGGCGACGGCCACCTCGGGGCCGGCGTGCGTGTAGAGCACGGCGTCCGATTCGCGCGGGATCGTCGACCCGTTGGTGTTGCAGATGGCCAGCACCTTGGCGCCCTGCTCGCGTGCGTGGCGCAGCGCCATCAGGGTGTCCATGGTCTCGCCGGACTGCGAGATCGCGACCACCAGCGTCCGCTGGTCCAGGATCGGGTCGCGGTAGCGGAATTCGCTCGCCAGCTCCGTCTCGCACGGGATGCGGGTCCAGTGCTCGATGGCCAGCTTCGCGATCATCCCCGCGTGATAGGCCGTACCGCACGCCACGATCACGACCTTGTCGACCTCCCTGAGCACCGAGACGGGGATGCGCACCTCGTCCAGGGTCAGCGAGCCGCTCGCGTCGATCCGGCCCAGGAGGGTGTCGGCGACGGCCTTCGGCTGCTCGGCGATCTCCTTGAGCATGAAGTAGTCATAGCCCCCCTTCTCGGCCGCCGAGGCGTCCCAGTCCACGTGGTAGGCGCGCACGGTCGCGACCGAGCCGTCGAAGTTGGTCACCGAGACGCCCTCGCGGCGCAGCTCGACGACCTGGTCCTGCCCCAGCTCGATCGCGGACCGCGTGTGGGCGATGAAGGCGGCCACGTCCGAGGCGAGGAAGTTCTCGCCCTCTCCGACGCCCACCACCAGGGGCGAGTTCCGGCGCGCGCCGACCACCACGTCCGGCTCGTCGGCGTGCACCGCGACCAGCGTGAACGCGCCCTCCAGGCGCCGGCACACCTGCCGCATCGCCTCGGCGAGATCGCCGGTCGCCGAGAACTGCTCGGCCAGCAGGTGCGAGACGACCTCGGTGTCGGTCTCGGACTCCAGCCGGTGCCCGCGCTCGGCCAGTTCGGCGCGGAGCGCGGCGAAGTTCTCGATGATGCCGTTGTGCACGACGGCCACCCGCCCCGAATTGTCGAGGTGCGGATGGGCATTGGCGTCGGTGGGCCCGCCGTGGGTCGCCCACCGGGTGTGTCCGAGTCCCGTGGAACCGGCCGGCAGCGGGTGCCCGACCAGTTCCTTCTCCAGATTGACGAGCTTTCCGGCCTTCTTGACGGCCGCCAGGCTGCCGTCCGCGAGCACGGCGACCCCGGCCGAGTCGTAGCCGCGGTACTCCAGCCGCTTGAGTCCGGCGATGACCACATCGAGCGCCGACTGCGCTCCCACGTAACCCACAATTCCGCACATACGCCGCAGGGTACGCCGTGGTTGGCAGTCTGCCCCGTAGCGGAACAAGACGAAACCCCGCCCCGGCGTGCGCGCCGGAGCGGGGTTGACGTCCGTCCCCCGGGAAGGGGTCAGCCGAGCTTCTTGACCTGGACGTCGACGACGTCCTTCGGCTGCTCGGCGGCGCCGGTCAGGCTCAGGGCCGAGAAGGTCGCGAGGGTGTTGCCCTTGCGCACGACCACGAGCTCCATGCCCATCGCCGTGCCGTCCGCGTCACCCGTCACGGTGTACGAGAGGGCCTCGTCGCCCGCGGTGACGGCGGCACCCGGGGCCACCTTCGTGATCTTGAGCGAGTCGCCCGCCTGGCTGCCCGTGTAGCCGCCGGCGCAGGCCGTGCCCGCCGTCTTGAGGGTGGCGAAGGCCTCCGCGGCGCCCTTGCCCTCGTACGAGTGGAGGGAGACCGAGGTGGCGGTGGCGCCCAGGGCGCCCATCGCGGCCTTGAGCTTGTCCTCGGGGCTGGCGTCGGCCGCCGGCTCCTTGCCCTTGGCGACGACCTTGGTACCGGCGGTGCCCGCGGCGGTGCCGACCGGGTTCATCGACTGCGCGGAGACCAGCGGCTGGCACTCCGGCTTGTCGCTCTTGGCGCCGGCCGCGGCGGCGGTCTCGGCCGGGGTGGCCGCCTTGACCACGTGGTTCGGCAGGTCGGCCTGGACCACGAGCACACCGGCCAGCTCGGCGGTGGTCTTCGCCTTGGCGGCCGGGGCGGCCGACGTCGCGGCGGCCTCGGACGGCTTGGCGTCGGCCTTGGTGTCGGCCTTCTCGCCGCCGCACGCGGTGGCCAGCAGGGCCAGGGACACCGCGGACGCGGCCAGGACGGTACGACGGACAAGAGCGGTACGCACGAGAAATCCCCCATGGAATACGAAAACGGCAGGGCAGCCCGAACCGCACCCCCCGAAGCGGGGCGTGGGCATGACTGCGGTGATCAACAATGTACGGGGGCGCGCGATCACCCCGTGACGCCGGGCGCCCATCGCCGCCAATCGTGACCCGGGCGAGACCCCAAGCATTTCCAACCGAAACCACTCTGCGTACAACCACAGCGGATCCGGCCCGGCAGCGCCCGGTATCCGCCCCCGCGCCCCGTTGCACACGTGACCGACCCCACCACCCACAACCGCCCCGGAGCCCCGACAATGGCGGTGTGATCACTTCGCCGCCACGAAGCAACACGCCGGACGACGCACCGGAGCGCACCGGCCGGGACGGGCACCCCACACGGCCCGCGCACCGCCGGGGCCCCGAGGTCTCGCCGTACGTGGACCTCACCCGCGCCGAGTGGAGCGCCCTGCGGGAGCGGACCCCGCTGCCGCTGACCGCCGACGAGGTGGAGCGGCTGCGCGGCCTCGGCGACGTCATCGACCTCGACGAGGTCCGCGACGTCTACCTGCCGCTCTCCCGGCTCCTCAACCTCTACGTCGGCGCCACCAGCAACCTCCGCGGCACCCTCAACACCTTCCTCGGCGACGCGGGCAACGGGCACGGCGCCCAGCAGGGCACCCCGTTCGTCATAGGCGTCGCCGGTTCGGTCGCCGTCGGCAAGTCCACCGTGGCCCGCCTGCTCCAGGCCCTGCTCGCCCGCTGGCCCGAGCACCCGCGCGTGGAGCTGGTCACCACCGACGGGTTCCTGTATCCGATGAAGGAGCTCCAGCGGCGCGGGCTCACCTCCCGCAAGGGGTTCCCGGAGTCCTACGACCGCCGCGCGCTCACCCGCTTCGTCGCCGACATCAAGGCCGGCAAGGACGAGGTGCGGGCCCCGGTCTACTCGCACCTGATCTACGACATCGTCCCCGGTGAGGAGCTCGTCGTCCGCCGCCCGGACATCCTCATCGTCGAGGGCCTCAACGTGCTCCAGCCGGCCCTCCCCGGCACGGACGGCCGCACCCGTGTGGCCCTCGCCGACTACTTCGACTTCAGCGTGTACGTGGACGCGCGCCCGGAGGACATCGAGCGCTGGTACCTGGGCCGCTTCCGGAAGCTGCGCGCGACCGCCTTCCAGAACCCCTTCTCCTACTTCCGCAAGTACACCCAGGTCTCCGAGGAGGAGGCCATGGAGTACGCGCAGACGATGTGGCGGACGATCAACCGGCCCAACCTGCTGGAGAACGTGGCGCCCACCCGCGGCCGGGCCACCCTCGTCGTACGCAAGGGACCCGACCACAAGGTGCAGAAGCTGAGCCTCCGCAAGCTCTAGCCCGCAGTCGCTAGGGTGCGGAAATGCTGCATCTGCGGATGATCACCCCGCATCACCTCACCGAGCAGGTGGTGGCGCTGATCGACCGGACGGTCGGAACCACGCATCTGGTCGTCCTGGCCGGCGCCGCCCGCGACCCCGAGGGCGATCTCGTCCTGTGCGACGTCGCCCGCGAGGCGGCCGACGAACTGCTGCAGGAGATGCGCTCGCTCGGCATCGACCGGACCGGTTCGATCGCCGTCGAGAACATCGACCTGTCGATCTCCCGGCGCGCCGACGAGGCCGAGGAGGAGGCCCCGGGCGAGGCCGCCGACGCGGTGGTCTGGGAGCAGCTCGCCGAGTCGACGCACGAGGAATCCACCCTCACGATCACCTACGCCGCCTTCATGATCATCGCAACGATGATCGCGGCCTGCGGCGTGGTCCTGGACAACGCGGTCCTGATCGTGGGCGCCATGGCGGTGGGCCCGGAGTTCGGCCCGCTCGCCGGCATCTGCACCGGGCTGGTGCAGCGCAGGCACCGGCTCGCCCTGCGCTCGCTCTCCGCGCTGGTGATCGGCTTCGCGGCGGCGATCGTGGCGACGACGGTCTTCAGTCTGGTGATGGAGGCACTGGGCCTCTTCCACGAGGCCATGCTCGAGAACTCCCGGCCGAACACCAGCTTCATCTGGCAGCCCGACCCGTTCTCCTTCGTCGTGGCGCTGCTCGCCGGTGTGGCCGGCATGCTGTCGCTGACCTCGGCGAAGGCCGGTGCGCTGGTGGGCGTGGCGATCTCGGTCACCACCGTCCCGGCGGGCGCCAACGCCGCGGTGGCCCTCAGCTACGGGGACTTCTCCCAGATGTGGGGCTCGGCGGTGCAGCTGGCCCTGAACCTGGGCGGCATCATCCTCGCCGGGACGCTCACCCTCATCTGCTGGAAACTGCTGTGGCGCACCCAGCAGAGCCGGATGATCCGGAAGCCGGGTGCGCCACGCAGGCCGGGCAGCAGCCCTGAGATCTAGGTCGTCTAGCCGAGCGCGGACTTCACGACGTCCGCGAGCCGGCCGGCGACCGCGCGGGCCTGCTCGATGTCGGCGGCCTCGACCATCACCCGTACCAGCGGCTCCGTACCGGACGGACGCAGCAGCACCCGGCCCGTGGTACCCAGCTCGCGCTCGGCGTCGTTGACCGCCGCGGCCAGCTCGGCGGAGGTGGTGACGCGGGACTTGTCCACGTCGGGAACGTTGATCAGCACCTGCGGCAGCCGCTGCATGACGCCCGTCAGCTCGGCGAGGGACTTGCCGGTGGCCGCGACGCGCGCCGCCAGCAGCAGGCCGGTCAGCGTGCCGTCGCCGGTCGTCGCGTGGTCGAGGATGATCACGTGGCCGGACTGCTCGCCACCGAGCGCGTAGCCGTTCTCCTTCATCGACTCCAGCACGTACCGGTCGCCGACCCCGGTCTGCACGACCTGGATGCCCTCGGCCTCCATGGCCAGCTTGAAGCCCAGGTTCGACATCACGGTGCCGACCACGGTGTTCTCGCGCAGCTGGCCGGCCTCGCGCATGGCCAGGGCCAGCACCGCGAGGATCTGGTCGCCGTCGACCTCCTCGCCGGAGCCGTCCACCGCGAGGCAGCGGTCCGCGTCCCCGTCGTGCGCGATGCCGAAGTCGGCGCCGTGCTCGACCACGGCCGCCTTGAGCAGGCCGAGGTGGGTGGAGCCGCAGCCGTCGTTGATGTTGAGGCCGTTGGGCTCGGCGCCGATCGTGACGATCTCCGCGCCGGCCCGGGTGAAGGCCTCGGGCGAGACGTACGCGGCCGCGCCGTGCGCCTCGTCCAGGACGACCTTCAGGCCCTCGAGGCGGTTGGGGAGGACCCCGATGAGGTGGGCGACGTACTTGTCGAAGCCCTCGGTGTAGTCGGAGACGCGGCCGACGCCGGAGCCGGTGGGCCGGTCCCAGGGGGCACCGGTGCGGTGCTCCTCGTAGGTCGACTCGATGCGGTCCTCCAGCTCGTCGGCGAGCTTGTGGCCGCCGCGCGCGAAGAACTTGATGCCGTTGTCGGGCATGGCGTTGTGGCTGGCGGAGAGCATCACGCCGAGGTCGGCGCCCAGCGCACCGG
Source organism: Streptomyces sp. NPDC054932 (assembly GCF_053610205.1). NCBI lineage: Bacteria > Bacillati > Actinomycetota > Actinomycetes > Kitasatosporales > Streptomycetaceae > Streptomyces > Streptomyces sp. NPDC054932. The sequence continues at coordinate 18,276 of NZ_JBSGXU010000021.1, forward strand.
TGAGATACGCCACCGCCGGGGTGGGCAGCACACCGACGCGCAGGACGTCCACGCCCGCGCTCGCGAGGCCGGCGACGACCGCGGCCTCCAGGAATTCGCCGGAGGCACGGGGATCCCGGCCGACCACGGCGGTCGCCCGGTGGCCCGCGAAGGTGCCCGCCTCCGCCAGTACGTGGGCAGCCGCCACGGAGAGGCCGAGCGCGAGCTCCGCCGTCAGATCCGCGTTGGCAACGCCGCGTACACCGTCCGTCCCGAAGAGTCGTCCCACTGTTGTCCTCCCGAGTTTCCGCTTCGCATATGACCGCTTGTGACAGATATTTGCCGCTTGTGGCGGTAAACGAACCGCCCCGACAGCACAGAGAGTGCTGCCGGGGCGGTTTCGTTGCAGAACAGCAGGCGCAGATTAACGCTTGCTGTACTGCGGAGCCTTACGGGCCTTCTTGAGACCGGCCTTCTTGCGCTCGACCGCACGGTCATCGCGGGAGAGGAAGCCGGCCTTCTTCAGCGCCGGGCGGTTGTTGTCCACGTCCGCCTCGTTCAGCGCACGGGCCACGCCGAGGCGCAGGGCGCCGGCCTGACCGGAGACGCCGCCACCCGCGATACGGGCGATGACGTCGTAGCGGCCGTCAAGCTCGAGGAGCTTGAAGGGCTCGTTGACTTCCTGCTGGTGCACCTTGTTGGGGAAGTAGTCCTCAAGGGTGCGACCGTTGATCTTCCACTTGCCGGTGCCCGGAACGATCCGGACGCGGGCGATGGCGTTCTTGCGACGGCCCAGGCCGGCGGCCGGCTGGGGGTCGCCGAAGCGGCCGGCAAGGGACTCGGAGGTGTAGTCGCCCTCGACGACAACCTCGGACTCGCTGGTGTACTCCTCGACGTTGCCCTCGAACTCGTCGACGGGGGTCGTCTCGGCGGTGGTCTCGGCCACGATGCTCCTCAGAATTTTCTACGTCTTAGGGGGTGGCCGGAACTACTGCGCGACCTGGGTGATCTCGAACGGCACCGGCTGCTGGGCAGCGTGGGGGTGCTGGTCGCCCGAGTAGACCTTCAGCTTCGAGAGCATCTGACGGCCCAGGGTGTTCTTGGGGAGCATGCCCTTGATGGCCTTCTCGACGGCCTTCTCCGGGTTGTTCGCCAGGAGGTCGTCGTAGCGCACCGAACGGAGACCGCCCGGGTAGCCGGAGTGGCGGTACGCCATCTTCTGGGTCGCCTTGTTGCCGGACAGGTGAACCTTGTCGGCGTTGACGATGATGACGAAGTCGCCCATGTCCATGTGGGGGGCGTAAGTCGGCTTGTGCTTACCCCGCAGGAGGGCAGCGGCCTGGGTCGCCAGACGGCCGAGGACAACGTCCTGGGCGTCGATGACGAGCCACTGGCGCGAGATGTCGCCGGGCTTGGGGCTGAACGTACGCACGCGTATGCCTTCGCTTCTTCAGTGGTGGTATCCCAAGGGCGCAAAGCCCCACGGGAAGGTCCTGACAGGGTCACCACGGACGATCACGACAGCCCTCGTTCACAACGGGGACGCAACCCGCGCGAACTGCTGGTCATCGGTCCGGTGGACCGGCGCAAGGCCCTTTCACGTGAGAATGAGAAAGCCAATACGCATAACAAACCAGCAGGATACCCAAGCAAACCCGTACGGGTCAAAACGCGGTCCGCGATGCCGATTCTGCTGGCGTCGCGGCGCACTCCGGTTCGGTCCTGGGTGGGGACCCCGCAGTTGTTACGGGCTCCAGAGTAACCCGCCCGGAGCGCAGCGCACGACGCACCAGCACAATCGCGAGTCCGCACAGGGTGGCGCAGTCCTTGAAGGCGCGCCGTTTGTGGGCCAGCTCGGAGGGCCACGGGATCAGGGCCACCTGGGGCGTCAGGGCCAGCCAGAACCAGGGCGAGCGGGGCATCGAGCCGGGCCGCACCCCCGACGCCAGCAGCAGCGGCAGCACCACCAGGAGGTAGTGGTCGAAGGAGGGACGGGAGACCAGGAATGCGGCGAGCATCACCATGCAGGCGGTCTCCACCAGCCGCAGCTGACCCTGGTCGCCCCCCTCGCCCCCGGCGGGGTCCGGCCGCCGCCAGCGCCGCCAGGCGCCCCACAGCCCGGCTCCGGCCCCCGCGAAGGCCACGGCCACCGCCACCGGCTCCGGGACCCCCAGCCGCGGCAGCACGGCGATCGGCGAGGCGTCCCACGGCAGGGCGTAGGAGTCCTGCCCCTGCAGCAGGAACGGCAGGGTCTTGGTGAAGAACAGCGTCGGGCTCGGCATCATCAGCGCACCGGCCAGCGAGAACCCGAGCGGCACCAGCACCGCCGCGGCCAGCCCCCGCCACCGGCGCGCGAACAGGAAGAGCAGCCCGATCGGCACCAGCATCGGCTTGCAGGCGATCGCGAGCCCCACCACCAGCCCGGCCGCGCCCCACGAGCGCCGGTGCGCGAGCAGCAGCGCCACCGGCAGCGCGGCCACCGAGATGGCGGTCCAGTTGCCGATCAGCACGAGGTTCACGTACGGCTTGTAGGCGAGGGCGAACACCGCGAAACCGCCGACCGCGAAGCGCGAGCGCAACGGCACCGAGAACAACCGCAGGGCGGCCAGCCAGCCGATGCCGAGCAGCCCCGACATCCCGACCGGCAGCAGCCACCGCAGCACCTCACGCGGCAGCAGCGCCTCCGGCACCGCCATGATCACGGCACTGGGCAGGTAGAGGAAGCGCTTGTCCTCGTACGGGGAACCGCCCTCCAGCAGCGTCTGGGCGGCCTTGACCACGAAGGCGTTGTCGGAGCCCCAGTTCGCCCGCAGGCTGGTGGAGACGGCGATCCCGAGGAGCACCGCGAGGGAGACCAGCTGCCAGGGCCGGGAGGCCGGCTGCAGCAGCCAGTCGACCAGCCGGCTCCCCGAGGCCCGGTTCCCGGCGCCCCGGTCCCAGGGCCCCCGGTTCCCGGTGCTCTGGTGCTCCCACTTCATCAGCCAGATGCTAGGCCGCAGCCCCACGACGCCTGCCCCTCACTCGACCGAGGGGGTGACGGTCTCCCCCTAGCGCTTGCGTTCGACTCTACGTTCGTCCCAGACGGGTTCCTGAGTCTCCCGCACAACACCGTCCGAACCGAAGACCAGGTAACGGTCAAATGTGCGCGCGAACCAGCGGTCGTGCGTGACGCACAGCACGGTGCCCTCGTACGCCTCCAGGCCGTCCTGCAGGGCCTCCGCGGACTCCAGGTCCAGGTTGTCCGTCGGTTCGTCCAGCAGCAGCGCCGTCGTGCCCGCCAGCTCCAGCAGCAGGATCTGGAAACGTGCCTGCTGGCCGCCCGAGAGCTTCTCGAAGGGCTGCTCGCCCTGGCGCTCCAGCTCGTAGCGGCGCAGGGCCCCCATCGCCTGGCCCAGGGGCTTGGCCGCCTCCGTCCACAGGATGTCGACGAGGGTGCGGCCGAACAGCTCCGGGTGCGCGTGCGTCTGTGCGAAGTGGCCGGGAACCACCCGTGCGCCCAGCTTCCAGGTGCCCGTGTGCTTGACGTCCTCGCCCGCCAGCAGCCGCAGGAAGTGCGACTTGCCCGACCCGTTCGAGCCGAGCACCGCGACCCGCTCCCCGTAGAAGACCTCCAGGGAGAAGGGCTTCATCAGGCCCGTGAGCTCCAGGTTCTCCACGGTGAGCGCGCGCACGCCCGTACGCCCGCCCTTGAGCCGCATCTTGATGTCCTGCTCGCGCGGCGGCTCGGGCGGCGGTCCGGCCTCCTCGAACTTCTGGAAGCGGGTCTGCATCGCCCGGTAGCGCGAGGCCATGTCGGGGCTGCTCGCGGCCTGATTGCGCAGCCGCAGCACCAGGGCCCGCAGCCGGGCGTGCTCCTCGTCCCAGCGCCGCTTGAGCTCCTCGAAGCGCGCGAAGCGCTCCTTGCGGGCCTCGTGGTACGTCGCGAAGCCGGCGCCGTGCACCCACACGTCGCTGCCCGTCGGGCTCGCCTCAAGGCTGATGATCTTCTCCGAGGCCTGGGTGAGCAGTTCCCGGTCGTGGCTGACGAAGAGCACCGTCTTGCGGGTGGCCCTCAGCTGCTCCTCCAGCCAGCGCTTGCCCGGGACGTCGAGGTAGTTGTCCGGCTCGTCGAGCAGCAGCACCTCGTCCGGGCCGCGCAGCAGCGCCTCCAGCACGAGCCGCTTCTGCTCACCGCCCGACAGCGTGCGCACCTCGCGGAACTGCGCGGTGTCGTACGGGACGGCCAGCGCGGCCATCGTGCAGACGTCCCACAGGGTCTCGGCCTCGTAGCCCTGGACGTCGGCCCAGTCGCTGAGCGCCTGGGCGTACGCCATCTGCGCGGCCTCGTCGTCGACCGTGAGGATCAGCTGCTCGGCCCGGTCCACGGCCTTCGCCGCCTCCCGGATCCGCGGCTGGGACACGGAGACCAGCAGGTCCCGTACGGTCGTCTCGTCCCGTACGGAGCCCACGAACTGCGACATCACGCCGAGCCCGCCGCTGATGGTCACTCCGCCGCCGTGCGGCTGGAGCTCGCCGGAGATCAGCTTCAGCAGGGTGGTCTTGCCGGCCCCGTTCGCCCCGACCAGGGCGACGACCGACCCCTCCCCCACCCGGAAGGAGACGTCGGGGAGCAGTACCCGCCCGTCGGGAAGGTAGTACTCCAGGTGGCTGGCTTCGAGATGTCCCATGCCGCGCATTGTCCCGGCCGGGCCCCGATCCGCCCAAACGGATTAGCAGCAGCCGGCGCCCGGCAGGGTCCGCATGTTGCGCGCTTCCTTGCTGCGGGCGGCCAGCAGCTCGTCCGCCGGGTAGCCGACCTCCTCCAGGGTCAGCCCGTGCGGCTTGACCACGTGGACCGAGGAGTCCCGTACGCCGGCCGCCAGCACCCTGCCGGGCCAGTCGGTGGGCCGGTGCCCGTCCCCGACGTGCAGCAGGGCGCCCACCAGCGAGCGGACCATGTTGTGGCAGAAGGCGTCGGCGCGGACGGTCGCGGTGACGATGCCGTCCTCGGCGCGCTCCCAGCTGAGCTGCTGGAGCGTACGGATGGTCGTGGCGCCCTCGCGCTTCTTGCAGTACGCGGCGAAGTCGTGCTCGCCGAGCAGCGGGGCGGCGGCCTCGTTCATGGCGTCCACGTCGAGCGGCCACTGGTGCCACAGGACGTGCCCTCGGCGCAGCGGGTCGACGCCGCCCTGGTGGTCGCCGACGCGGTAGGCGTAGCGGCGCCAGATGGCCGAGAAACGCGCGTTGAAGCCCTCGGGGGCCTCGGCGACCTTCCACACCCGTACGTCGTGCGGCAGCCGGCCCGCGAGGCGGCGCAGCAGCTTGTCGTGGTGCTCGGCCCAGACCTCCTCGGCGAGGTCGAACTGGGCGACCTGTCCGCGGGCGTGCACCCCCGCGTCGGTGCGCCCGGCCACGGTCAGCTCGACCGGCTCGGACAGCCGCATCACGGTCTGCAGGGCCGACTCCAGCTCGCCCTGGACGGTGCGCAGCACGCGCTGCTTCGCCCAGCCGGAGAAGTCCTTGCCGTCGTAGCTCAGGTCCAGCCGCACCCGGACGTGCCCGGGCTCCACCTCGTCACTCACGTGACCGATCCTCTCAGAATCACCCATATGCAGAACGGGCCCGCCCCGGAAGGGGCGGGCCCGTTCAGAGCCGTTCAAGCAAGCGTGATCCCGAAGGATCAGGCCTCCTTGGTCTCCTCGGCGGGGGTCTCGACAGCCTCCGCCTCCTTGACCGCGCGCTTGGTGGCGGCCTCGGCCTCACCGGTGGCCTGCTGGGCGACCGTAAGGGCCTCGACCAGCTCGATCACGGCCATCGGGGCGTTGTCGCCACGACGGTTGCCGATCTTGGTGATGCGCGTGTAACCACCGGGGCGGTTCTCGTAGCGCGGGGCGATCTCGGTGAACAGCGTGTGCACGATGCTCTTGTCCGTGATCGTCTGCAGCACCAGGCGACGGTTGTGGATGTCGCCCTTCTTGGCCTTGGTGACCAGACGCTCGGCGTAGGGACGCAGGCGGCGGGCCTTGGCCTCGGTGGTGGTGATGCGGCCGTGCTCGAAGAGCGCCTTCGCGAGGTTCGCGAGGAGGTGCTTCTCGTGCGCGGCGGAGCCGCCCAGACGGGCACCCTTTGCGGGACGCGGCATGGTGTTACTCCTTCATATCTGCACCGGCCGTGTCAGGTACCGGTGTCAGTTCCCCCGAGGCGGATGCCGCGGGAAAGTCTTGGTTCCAAGCCCGGCCGGCGACCACGGTCCGCGGACCTCGGCCGCCGGCGGCGGGGTGAATCAGTACTGCTCGGTCTCGACGAAACCGGCGTCCGCGTCGTCGTCGGCGCCGAAGGCGTCGGCGGCGGCGGTCGGGTCGAATCCGGGCGGGCTGTCCTTGAGGGCCAGGCCCATGCCGGCCAGCTTCGCCTTGACCTCGTCGATCGACTTCGCACCGAAGTTGCGGATGTCGAGCAGGTCGGCCTCGGAGCGGGCGACGAGCTCACCCACGGAGTGGATGCCCTCGCGCTTGAGGCAGTTGTACGAGCGGACCGTGAGCTCGAGCTCCTCGATCGGCAGCGCCAGGTCGGCGGCCAGGGCGGCGTCCGTCGGGGACGGGCCCATGTCGATGCCCTCGGCGTCGATGTTGAGCTCGCGCGCCAGACCGAACAGCTCGACCAGGGTCTTACCGGCGGACGCCATGGCGTCGCGCGGGCGCATGGCCTGCTTGGTCTCGACGTCGACGATCAGCTTGTCGAAGTCGGTGCGCTGCTCGACTCGGGTCGCCTCGACCTTGTAGGTGACCTTGAGGACCGGGCTGTAGATGGAGTCGACCGGGATGCGGCCGATCTCCTGGCCCAGCTGCTTGTTCTGGACGGCGGAGACGTAGCCGCGACCGCGCTCGACGGTCAGCTCCATCTCCAGCTTGCCCTTGCCGTTGAGCGTGGCGAGGACCAGGTCCGGGTTGTGCACCTCGACACCGGCCGGGGGCGCGATGTCAGCAGCGGTGACCAGACCGGGACCCTGCTTGCGCAGGTACATCACGACCGGCTCGTCGTGCTCCGAGGAGACGACCAGCTGCTTGATGTTGAGGATGATGTCGGTGACGTCTTCCTTGACGCCCGGCACGGTGGTGAACTCGTGCAGGACGCCGTCCACGCGGATGCTGGTGACAGCGGCACCCGGGATGGAGGACAGGAGCGTACGGCGCAGGGAGTTGCCGAGGGTGTAACCGAAGCCCGGCTCCAGCGGCTCGATCACGAACCGCGAGCGGTACTCGTCGACGACCTCTTCGGTCAGCGAAGGACGCTGAGCGATAAGCATGTCTGTGTTCCTTCATTCGTGGACGCCCACTATTTGACGCCCGACGGGATGCCGTACCGGGGGTACGGCTACTGCAAGGGTACGGGCGGTACGTCCCCCGAAGGGGTCGTACCGCCCGGACACTCAAGAACGCACAGGTGCGTCCGCTGCGTCAGACGCGGCGGCGCTTCGGCGGGCGGCAGCCGTTGTGCGGGGTGGGGGTGACGTCCTGGATCGAGCCGACCTCGAGGCCGGTGGCCTGGAGGGAGCGGATCGCGGTCTCGCGGCCGGAGCCCGGACCCTTCACGAAGACGTCAACCTTGCGCATGCCGTGCTCCTGCGCGCGACGGGCGGCCGACTCGGCGGCCATCTGCGCGGCGAAGGGGGTGGACTTGCGCGAGCCCTTGAAGCCGACGTGGCCGGCGGAGGCCCAGGAGATCACGTTGCCCGAGGGGTCGGTGATCGAAACGATGGTGTTGTTGAACGTGCTCTTGATGTGGGCGTGCCCGTGAGCGACGTTCTTCTTTTCCTTGCGGCGCACCTTCTTGGCAGCGCCCTGACGACCCTTGGGGGGCATCTAAATCTCCTACGGGAGGTGGTCGGTCCTACAGCGCAAGACCGCTGAACAGGACTACTTCTTGCCCGGCTTCTTCTTACCGGCGATCGCGCGACGCGGGCCCTTGCGGGTACGCGCGTTGGTGCTGGTGCGCTGACCGTGCACCGGGAGGCCGCGACGGTGGCGGATACCCTGGTAGCACTGGATCTCGATCTTGCGGCGGATGTCGCCCTGGATCTCGCGGCGGAGGTCACCCTCGGTACGGAGGTTGGCGTCCACGTACTCGCGGATCTTGACGAGGTCCTCTTCGGCCAGGTCACGAACGCGGGTGTTCGGGTTCACGCCGGTGGAGGCGAGGATCTCCTTGGACCGGGTGCGCCCGATACCGAAGACGTAGGTGAGTGCGATCTCCACGCGCTTTTCGCGCGGGATGTCAACACCGGAAACGCGTGCCATTCAATGGCTCCTGTGTGTTCGGGGGTCTTCAGCAGAACCGACCCCGACCGCCGACCACTCCGAAGTGGAGTGATGGTACGCCCGGGTCCCCGGCCCCCGCCGGAGGTGCCGCCGGCCCCGTACAGGGCTGGGCGGGTTCTGCGTATGTACGTTTTCTTACGTCGCGCGAAGAACTGCGGAAGGCAGGTCGGTCGGCGTGCGTCAGCCCTGGCGCTGCTTGTGGCGCAGGTTGTCGCAGATGACCATGACCCGACCGTGACGGCGGATCACCTTGCACTTGTCGCAGATCTTCTTGACGCTCGGCTTGACCTTCATGTTGGTGAGGTTCTCCGGGTCAGTGCCACCACCCGCACCGGGACGGATGCCCAGGCAGGAGTGAGAGCAAGATCTACTTGTATCGGTAGACGATCCGGCCACGCGTCAGGTCGTACGGAGACAGCTCCACAACGACCCGGTCATCGGGGAGGATGCGGATGTAGTGCATGCGCATCTTGCCGCTGATGTGCGCGAGGACCTTGTGACCGTTCTGGAGTTCCACCTTGAACATCGCGTTCGGGAGGGACTCGATCACGGTGCCCTCGATTTCGATGGCACCTTGCTTCTTGGCCACGCTTCGCCTTTCGAATCGGCTACCTTGATCAGCTCCGTGCGCCATGCAGGCATGGAAGTGCACGAGAGCCGACGAGTCAGTCTACGTCAGGGCACCCAGAAAGACGAATCCGGAAAGTTTGCCCCAGAGTCTAGATCATTAACCGAGAGGGTCCGGAGCCGTGGTGACTCCGTACTCCGCCAGCTTCGCCTTGCCGCAGTCCGGGCTGGTCAGGACGATGGGCCCGGCCTCCGTCAGCGCGATGGAGTGCTCCCAGTGCGAGGACCAGGTGCCGTCCGTCGTGATGACCGTCCAGTCGTCCGAAAGGACCTCCGTCCGGGCGGTTCCCAGGGAGACCATCGGCTCGATCGCCAGGCAGAGGCCCGGAACGAGCTTGATCCCCTTGCCCCGCTTGCGCGAGACGTAGTTCAGCAGGTGCGGGTCCATGTGCATCTCGGACCCGATGCCGTGGCCGCCGTAGTCCTCGATGATCCCGAACTTGCCGAGGCTGTGCTCACCGGTGGCGGGACGGGGCTGGCGCTTGATGTACGTCTCGATCGCCTTGGAGATGTCCACGAGGCGGTTGCCGAGCTTCATGGCGGCGATGCCGGCCCACATGGACTCCTCGGTCACCCGGGACAGCTCCACGAGCTCAGGAGCGTGCCCGGTGCCCACGAAGGCGGTGTACGCGGCGTCGCCGTGCCAGCCGTCCACGATCGCACCGGCGTCGATCGAGATGATGTCGCCGTCCTTGAGCACGGTCTTGTCGTCCGGGATGCCGTGGACGACGACCTCGTTCACCGAGGTGCAGATGGTCGCGGGGAAGCCGCCGTAGCCGAGGAAGTTCGACTTGGCCCCGGCGTCCTCGATGACCTTGCGGGCCACCATGTCCAGATCCCGCGTCGTGGCGCCCGGTACGGCCGCCTCACGGGTCGCAGCGTGGATCGCGGCGACGACCAGCCCTGCCTCGCGCATCTTCGCGATCTGCTCGGGGGTCTTGATCTGGACCATGGGAAGTGCCTTCCACCTTCGGATATGCGTTGTTCAGGTCTTCTCAACAGTACGGCCGCGATGTCCTGGGGACACCGCGGCCGTACCTGCACGACAAGGGGTTACTACTTCTTGAGGGCGTCCATCGCGCGCTTCGTGACGTCCGCGACCTCACCGAGGGCCGGGATGGTCACCAGCAGGCCCTGGGCCTTGTAGTAGTCGATGATCGGCTCGGTCTGCGTGTGGTAGACCTCCAGCCGGTTACGGACCGTGGCCTCGGAGTCGTCGCCGCGCTGGTACAGCTCGCCGCCACAGGTGTCGCAGACACCCTCGGCCTTCGCCGGGGCGTACGTCACGTGGAAGACGTGCGAGGAGTCGTTGCGGCAGATCCGCCGGCCGGCGATCCGCTTGACGACCTCGTCCTCCTCGACCTCCAGGTCGAGGACGGCGTCGAGCTTCATGCCCGCCGCCTGGAGCATCACGTCGAGCGCCTCGGCCTGCGAGACGTTGCGCGGGAAGCCGTCGAGCAGGAAGCCGTTCACGGCGTCCGGCTGCTCCATCCGGTCCTTCGCCATGCCGATGGTCACCTCGTCGGGAACCAGGTCGCCGGCGTCCATGTACGCCTTCGCCTGCTTGCCGAGCTCGGTGCCCTGGCTGATGTTGGCCCGGAACAGGTCGCCCGTGGAGATGTGCGGAATCGACAGGTTCTTGGCAAGGAACGCGGCCTGCGTTCCCTTGCCCGCACCGGGCGGTCCAACGAGGACGATTCGCATCAGCGGAGGAACCCTTCGTAATTACGCTGCTGGAGCTGGCTCTCGATCTGCTTCACGGTTTCCAGACCCACACCCACGATGATCAGGATGCTCGTCCCGCCGAACGGGAAGTTCTGGTTCGCTCCGAAGCCGGCCAACGCCATCGTCGGCACAAGAGCGATGAGACCCAGGTACAGCGACCCCGGCCAGGTGATCCGGTTGAGTACGTAGCTGAGGTACTCGGCGGTGGGCCGACCGGCGCGGATGCCCGGGATGAACCCACCATACTTCTTCATGTTGTCTGCAACTTCCTCGGGGTTGAACGAGATCGCCACGTAGAAGAACGCGAAGAAAACGATCAGCAGGAAGTACACCGCGATGTAGTACGGGTGGTCGCCCTTGACGAAGTGCTTCTGGATCCAGGTGGCCCAGCCCGCGGTGGAACCGCTGAACTGCACGACCAGCGCCGGAATGTAGAGCAGCGACGAGGCGAAGATGACGGGGATGATGCCCGCCTGGTTCACCTTGAGCGGGATGTAGGTCGACGTACCGCCGTAGGCACGGCGGCCGATCATGCGCTTCGCGTACTGGACCGGGATCCGTCGCTGTGCCTGCTCGACGAAGACCACGAGGCCCACCATCGCGAGGCCGACGAGCATGACGACGCCGAACTCGACCCAGCCGTCGGCGATCTTGCCCTGGAGCTTGATCTGCCACAGCGCGCCGATGAAGCCGGCGGCGATCGAGATGAACATGAGGATCGACATGCCGTTGCCGATGCCGCGGTCGGTGATGAGCTCACCGAGCCACATGACGACGCAGGTACCGGCGGTCATGGTGACCACCATGACGACCGTGGTGAAGATCGACCGGTCGGGAACGATCTGGCTGGCGACCTGGCAACCCTGGAACAGGGCACCGGTGCGGGCCGTGGCGACGAGGCCCGTGCCCTGCAGGATCGCGAGCGCGACCGTCAGATAGCGCGTGTACTGAGTGATCTTCGCCGTGCCGGACTGGCCCTCTTTCTTGAGGGTCTCCAGCTTCGGGATGACCACGGTCAGCAGCTGCAGAATGATGCTCGCCGTGATGTAGGGCATGATGCCGAGCGCGAAGATCGTGATCTGCAGCAGCGCACCGCCGCTGAACATGTTGACGAGGCCGAACAGCCCATTGCTGCTGCCTGCCTGCTCAACACAGATCTGGACGTTCTTGTAGCTCACGCCGGGTACCGGGATGTGGGACCCGAGCCGGAACAGCACGATGATGCCGAGCGTGAAGAGCAGCTTCTTGCGCAGGTCGGGCGTCTTGAACGCCCGGGCGAACGCGGTGAGCACGGTGCCTCCTGCGACCCCCGCGCTACTGCGTCAGAGGTGACGGTCTGAGGGATCGACGTATACGACAAAGCAAAGGTGCACGCCACCTTACCGGCGAGTGTGCCTTCCGTGGAACGACCGACCGGGGATGCCCCATATGTGAGGCATCCCCGGTCGGGTTTCGAGCTATTCAGCCACCGAAATCGTCTTAGACGAGCTCGGTGACGGTGCCGCCGGCAGCGGCAATCTTCTCCTTGGCGGAGGCGGAAACGGCGTCAACCGAAACCTGCAGCGCCACGGAGATCTCGCCCTGGCCCAGGACCTTGACGAGGCTGTTCTTGCGAACCGCGCCCTTGGCGACCAGGTCGGCCACCGTGACTTCTCCACCCTCGGGGTAGAGAGCGCCGAGCTTGTCCAGGTTCACGACCTGGAACTCGGTGCGGAACGGGTTCTTGAAGCCCTTGAGCTTCGGCAGACGCATGTGGAGGGGCATCTGCCCACCCTCGAAGCGCTGCGGGATCTGGTAACGGGCCTTCTGGCCCTTCGTACCACGACCGGCCGTCTTACCCTTCGACGCCTCACCACGACCGACACGGGTCTTCGCGGTCTTGGCGCCGGGGGCGGGACGGAGGTTGTGGGCCTTCAGCGGGCTGTTCTCAGCCATGATTAGTCAACCTCCTCAACCGTCACGAGGTGGCGGACGGTGTGAACCATTCCGCGGAACTCGGGGCGGTCCTCCTTGACGACGACGTCGTTCAGGCGCTTGAGCCCGAGCGAACGCAGCGTGTCGCGGTGGTTCTGCTTGCTGCCGATGTACGACTTCGTCTGCGTGATCTTGAGGCGAGCCATTACGCACCCGCCCCAGCACGTGCACGAAGCAGAGCCGCGGGGGCGACGTCCTCGAGGGGCAGACCACGGCGAGCCGCGATCTCCTCGGGACGCTGCAGGCCCTGGAGGGCCGCCACGGTCGCGTGCACGATGTTGATCGCGTTGTCGGAGCCCAGGGACTTCGACAGGATGTCGTGAACGCCGGCGCACTCCAGAACGGCGCGCACCGGGCCACCGGCGATAACACCGGTACCGGGGGAAGCAGGCTTCAGCAGGACGACGCCCGCAGCCTTCTCGCCCTGGATCGGGTGAGGAATGGTGCCCTGGATGCGCGGAACCTTGAAGAAGTTCTTCTTCGCTTCCTCGACACCCTTGGCGATGGCCGCGGGAACTTCCTTGGCCTTGCCGTAACCGACACCTACAGTGCCGTCACCGTCGCCCACCACGACCAGCGCGGTGAAGCTGAAGCGGCGACCACCCTTGACAACCTTGGCGACGCGGTTGATCGCGACAACGCGCTCAACGTAAGCGGTCTTCTCGGCGGCAGGGCCACCGTCGCGACCCTTCCGGTCCCGCCGCTCGCCGCCACCGGCACCGCTTCCGCGGCGCTGGGGTCCAGCCATTGGATTACCTCTCTCTGTTACGTCCGTGAGTCCCGGAACCGGGGCTTAGAACTTCAGCCCGGCTTCGCGGGCGGCGTCAGCCAGAGCGGCAATGCGCCCGGCGTATCGGTTGCCACCGCGGTCGAACACGACGGTCTCGACACCCGCAGCCTTGGCACGCTCGGCGACGAGCGCGCCGACAGCCTGGGCCTGCGAGCTCTTGTCGCCTTCGCCACCACGGATCGAAGCGTCCAGGGTCGACGCCGACGCCAGGGTGTGACCCTGGAGGTCGTCGATGACCTGAGCAACGATGTTGCGGTTGGAACGCGTCACGACGAGGCGCGGACGCTCCGCCGTACCCGAGACGTTCTTGCGGATGCGGATGTGGCGGCGAGCCTTGGCAGCGCGCTTGTACGCGTCGCCCTTGGCGATCTTCACACCGTATGCCATGGCTACTTACCAGCCTTTCCGACCTTGCGGCGGATGACCTCGCCGGCGTACTTGACACCCTTGGCCTTGTACGGGTCGGGCTTCCGCAGCTTGCGGATGTTGGCGGCGACCTCGCCGACCTTCTGCTTGTCGATGCCCTCGACCGTGAACTTGGTCGGCGACTCGACCTTGAAGGAGATGCCCTCGGGCGCCTCCACCAGGATCGGGTGGCTGTAACCCAGCTGGAACTCCAGGTTGGAGCCCTTCGCCAGGACACGGTAACCGACACCGCTGATCTCGAGAGCCTTGACGTATCCCGTGGTCACACCGGTGATCATGTTCGCCACCAGCGTGCGGGACAGGCCGTGCAGGGCCTTGTTCTGACGCTCGTCGTTCGGACGGGTGACGTTCAGAACGCCGTCCTCGCCCTTAACGACGGCGATGGGAGCCTTGACGGTGTGGGAGAGGGAACCCTTGGGGCCCTTCACCGCGACCGTGCTGCCATCGATGGTGACGTCCACACCGGCGGGAACCTGGATGGGGAGCTTGCCGATTCGCGACATTGCTTTTCCTCCGTTCCCGACTACCAGACGTAGGCGAGGACTTCCCCACCTACGCCCTTCTTGCCTGCCTGCTGGCCGGTGAGCAGACCGTGCGACGTGGAGATGATCGCCACGCCCAGGCCGCCGAGCACCTTCGGCAGGTTGGTGGACTTCGCGTACACGCGCAGACCGGGCTTCGAGATCCGCTTGATGCCCGCGATGGAGCGCTCACGGTTCGGCCCGAACTTCAGCTCGAGGACGAGGTTCTTGCCGACCTCGGCGTCCTCGACCTTCCAGCCGGTGATGAAACCCTCCTGCTTGAGGATCTCTGCGATGTGCGACTTGATCTTGCTGTGCGGCATCACGACGGTGTCGTGGTACGCCGAGTTAGCGTTACGCAGACGGGTCAGCATGTCTGCGATCGGGTCAGTCATGGTCATGAAGTGGCCTTCGGCCTCTCTCGCCGGGGTTTCCTGTATGCGCCATCCCTCTCCCCACTCAGTGGCGGGACGGGTGCGGTGCGGGGACCTACGGCGTAGTAAGTCGATAGGGCGGCGGACGCCCAACCCCACAAGCCTACGGCATGCGGAGCTGGGCACCCACCGACCAGATGCTTACCGAGAGTCTCTGGTACTTCCCAAGTCCTTACGGACGGAAGGGAATTACCAGGAGCTCTTGGTCACGCCCGGCAGCTCGCCACGGTGAGCCATCTCACGAAGGCAGACGCGGCACAGGCCGAACTTGCGGTACACGGAGTGGGGGCGACCGCAGCGCTGGCAGCGGGTGTACGCACGCACACCGAACTTGGGCTTGCGGGCAGCCTTCGCGATGAGAGCCTTCTTCGCCATCTCGCTTACGCCTCCTTGAAGGGGAAGCCGAGGTGACGAAGGAGCGCGCGGCCCTCAGCGTCGTTGGTCGCCGTGGTGACCACGGTGATGTCCATACCCCGGGTACGGTCGATCTTGTCCTGGTCGATCTCGTGGAACATGACCTGCTCCGTGAGACCGAAGGTGTAGTTGCCACGGCCGTCGAACTGCTTCGGCGACAGACCACGGAAGTCACGGATACGCGGCAGCGCGAGCGACAGCGTACGGTCCAGGAACTCCCACATACGGTCACCACGGAGGGTGACGTGGCAGCCGATCGGCTGACCCTCGCGCAGCTTGAACTGCGCGATGGACTTGCGGGCCTTGGTGACGGCCGGCTTCTGACCGGTGATCGTCGTCAGGTCCTTGATGGCGCCGTCGATCAGCTTGGAGTCGCGGGCGGCGTCGCCCACACCCATGTTGACCACGATCTTCACGAGACCGGGGATCTGCATGACGTTCTCGTAGGAGAACTCCTCACGCAGCTTGCCCGCGATGTCCTCGCGGTACTTCGTCTTGAGACGCGGAGTGGTAGCCATCAGATGTCCTCACCCGTCCGCTTGGCAACGCGGATCTTGTTGCCCTCGTCGTCGAAGCGGTAGCCGACGCGGGTGACGACCTTCTTGCCGTCCTTCTCCACAACCAGCTGAACGTTGCTGACGTGGACCGGGGCCTCGGTGATCACAATGCCACCGGCCTGGTTCTGCGCAGCCTTGGTGTGCTTCTTGACCCGGTTGACACCCTCGACGAGGACGCGGTTCTCAGCGGGGAAGGCAACGATGACCTTGCCCTGCTTGCCCTTGTCCTTACCGGTGATGACCTGGACCAGGTCGCCCTTCTTGATCTTCATGCTTACAGCACCTCCGGCGCGAGCGAGATGATCTTCATGAACTTCTTCTCGCGCAGCTCACGGCCCACCGGGCCGAAGATACGGGTGCCGCGAGGGTCGCCGTCGTTCTTCAGAATGACGGCGGCGTTCTCGTCAAAGCGGATGTACGAGCCGTCCTGGCGGCGACGCTCCTTGACGGTGCGAACGATGACAGCCTTGACGACGTCACCCTTCTTCACGTTGCCACCGGGGATCGCGTCCTTGACGGTGGCGACGATGACGTCACCGATGCCCGCGTAGCGGCGACCGGAACCACCGAGAACACGGATGCAAAGGATTTCCTTGGCACCAGTGTTGTCGGCGATACGCAGTCGCGACTCCTGCTGGATCACGTGTATCTCCTGTTTGTCTGCCGGTTCCCGGCGGGGGCTTCACTCCGGAGAGCGCCGCCCCCACCGAGCCTGGCGGAACGAATCCGGGGGAAACCCCCCGGACGAATTACTTGGCCTTCTCGAGGATCTCGACGATGCGCCAGCGCTTGCTCGCCGACAGCGGACGCGTCTCCATGATGAGGACGCGGTCGCCGACGCCGGCAGCGTTCTGCTCGTCGTGCGCCTTGAGCTTGTTCGTACGGCGGATGACCTTGCCGTACAGGGCGTGCTTGACGCGGTCCTCGACGGCGACGACGACGGTCTTGTCCATCTTGTCGCTGACGACCAGACCCTCACGGGTCTTGCGGAAGCCGCGCTCGGTCTTCTCAGTCACGTTGTTCTCGCTCATCAGGCGCTCTCCACCGTCTCGATACCGAGCTCACGCTCGTGCATCAGGGTGTAGATGCGAGCGATGTCCTTACGGACGGACTTGAGCCGGCCGTTGTTCTCCAGCTGACCCGTGGCCGCCTGGAAGCGGAGCTTGAACAGCTCCTCCTTGGCCTCGCGCAGCTTGCCAACGAGCTCCTCGTTGCCGAGCTCACGCAGCTCGGACGCCTTGGTTCCCGTCGCCATCACGACTCACCTGCCTCGCGCCGAACAATCCGGCACTTCATCGGAAGCTTGTGAGCAGCGCGGGTGAGCGCCTCACGAGCAATCTTCTCGTTCGGGTAGGACAGCTCGAACATGACCCGGCCCGGGTGCACGTTGGCGATCCACCACTCGGGAGAACCCTTACCGGAACCCATGCGGGTTTCGGCCGGCTTCTTCGTCAGCGGGCGGTCCGGGTAGATGTTGATCCAGACCTTGCCGCCACGCTTGATGTGGCGGGTCATCGCAATACGAGCCGCCTCGATCTGGCGGTTCGTCACGTAAGCCGGGGTCAGCGCCTGGATGCCGTACTCGCCGAACGTGACCTCAGTACCGCCCTTGGCCATACCGCTGCGCTTCGGGTGGTGCTGCTTGCGGTGCTTGACCCTACGAGGGATCAGCATGTCGGTCAGGCCTCCGTTCCGGTGCTCTCGGCCGGAGCGGCGGCGGGAGCGTCGGCCTTGGGGGCCTCGGCACCAGCAGCCTGCTGCGGCTTGCGGCCACCACGGCCGCCGCGCTCGCCACCACGGCCACCACGGCCGGCGGGACGGTCGCCAGCGCCCTGCGCGCCACGGGCCGGGCGGTTACCCGCACGGGCTGCAGCGTTCTCGGCGCGAACCTCGGCGATGTTCTTGACGTCGCCCTTGTAGATCCAGACCTTCACACCGATACGGCCGAAGGTGGTCTTGGCCTCGAAGAAGCCGTAGTCCACGTTCGCGCGCAGCGTGTGCAGCGGCACACGGCCTTCGCGGTAGAACTCGGAGCGGGACATCTCGGCGCCGCCGAGACGGCCGCCACACTGGATCTTGATGCCCTTGGCGCCGGCCTTCATCGTGCCCTGCATGCTCTTACGCATGGCGCGACGGAAGGAGACGCGGGAGGAGAGCTGCTCGGCAACGGCCTGAGCAACCAGCTGTGCATCCAGCTCGGGGTTCTTGACCTCGAGGATGTTCAGCTGGACCTGCTTGCCCGTGAGCTTCTCGAGGTCACCGCGGATGCGGTCGGCCTCGGCGCCACGGCGGCCGATGACGATGCCCGGACGAGCGGTGTGGATGTCCACACGCACGCGGTCACGGGTGCGCTCGATCTCAACCTTCGAGATGCCGGCGCGCTCCATGCCGGACGTCATCATCCGACGGATGGCGACGTCTTCCTTGACGTAGTCCTTGTACAGCTTGTCGGCGTACCAACGCGACTTGAAGTCGGTGGTGATGCCGAGCCGGAACCCGTGCGGGTTTACCTTCTGGCCCATTACCGGGAACCTTCCTTGCTGCTGACGACCACGGTGATGTGGCTGGTCCGCTTGCGGATCCGGTAGGCACGGCCCTGCGCACGCGGACGGAACCGCTTCAGGGTCGGGCCCTCGTCCACGTACGCCTCGCTGATGACCAGCGTGGAGGCGTCCGGGTGGTTGTAGTTGTGTGCGGCGTTGGCGATGGCGCTGTCAAGCACCTTGCCAACCGGCACGCTCGCGGCCTGCGGGGCGAAACGCAGGACCGCCTGAGCCTCCGTGGCATCCATGCCACGGATAAGGTCCACCACTCGGCGGGCCTTCATGGGCGTGACGCGGATGTACCGCGCCTGGGCCCTGGCTTCCATGGTTGTCCCTTCGGTGTAAGTCATAGTCATAACCACCCCGCCTTTAGCGGCGCTTCGACTTCCGGTCGTCCTTGACGTGGCCGCGGAAGGTGCGAGTCGGCGAGAACTCGCCGAGCTTGTGGCCGACCATCGACTCGGTGACGAACACCGGGACGTGGGTCTTGCCGTTGTGCACCGCGATGGTGTGACCCAGCATGCTGGGGATGATCATCGAGCGACGGGACCAGGTCTTGATGACGTTCTTGGTGCCGGCTTCGTTCTGGACGTCCACCTTCTTTACGAGGTGGTCGTCGACGAAGGGCCCCTTCTTGAGACTGCGCGGCATCTAAACCCGCTCCTAGCGCTTCTTGTTCGTCTTGCGGCGGCGGACGATGTACTTGCTCGAAGCCTTCTTCGGCGAGCGAGTACGACCCTCCTTCTGACCCCACGGGGAGACCGGGTGGCGACCACCACTGGTCTTGCCCTCACCACCACCGTGCGGGTGGTCAACCGGGTTCATCGCGACACCGCGGACGGACGGGCGAACGCCCTTCCAGCGCATGCGGCCGGCCTTGCCCCAGTTGATGTTCGACTGCTCGGCGTTGCCGACCTCGCCGACCGTGGCGCGGCAGCGCGCGTCGACGAGACGGATCTCACCGGACGGCATACGAAGGTGGGCCATCGTGCCCTCCTTCGCCAGCAGCTGCACGGAGGCACCAGCGGAGCGCGCGAACTTGGCGCCGCCACCGGGACGGAGCTCGATCGCGTGGATCGTGGTACCGACCGGGATGTTGCGGAGGGCCAGGTTGTTACCGGGCTTGATGTCGGCCGTGGGGCCGTTCTCAATCCGGTCGCCCTGCTTCAGAGCCTTCGGCGCGATGATGTAGCGCTTCTCGCCGTCCGCGTAGTGCAGGAGCGCGATGCGCGCGGTGCGGTTGGGGTCGTACTCGATGTGCGCGACCTTGGCCGGCACGCCGTCCTTGTCGTGACGACGGAAGTCGATCACGCGGTAGGCGCGCTTGTGTCCACCACCCTGGTGGCGAACGGTGATCCGACCGGTGTTGTTACGGCCGCCCTTGCTGTGCAGGGGGCGAACCAGCGACTTCTCCGGCGTGGACCGCGTGATCTCGACAAAGTCGGCGACGCTGGAGCCACGACGGCCCGGGGTCGTCGGCTTGTACTTGCGGATACCCATTTCTCAGTCCTCGTCCGATTCCGGACGACTAGACCTCCGTTAGGAGGCCTGGCCGCCGAAGATGTCGATACGGTTGCCCTCGGCAAGGGTCACGATGGCGCGCTTGGTGTTCGCACGCTTGCCGAAACCGGTCTTGGTGCGCTTGCGCTTACCCTGACGGTTGATCGTGTTGACCCCGGTGACCTTGACCGAGAAGACCGCTTCCACGGCCTGCTTGATCTGGGTCTTGTTGGCGCCGGGCGCGACGATGAACGTGTACTTGTTCTCGTCCAGCAGCGCGTAGCTCTTCTCCGAGACAACCGGCTTGATCAGCAGGTCGCGCGGGTCAGTGAAGGTCTTGCTGGTAACGGTCGCCTCAGACATCAGGCGTCGCTCCCTTCGGTCTCATCGGCCTTGGGGCCAGACACGAAGGACTCGAAAGCGGCCTGAGTGAAGACCACGTCGTCAGAGACGATCACGTCGTACGTGTTCAGCTGGCCCGGCTCCAGGATGTGAACCTGGGGCAGGTTGCGGGCGGACAGCCACGCGGCCTCTTCGGCGCGGTCGACGACCAGGAGCAGGTTCTTGCGCTCCGAGATCTTGCCGAACAGCGTCTTGGCGGCCTTCGTGGAGGCGGCACCCTCGACCACGCCGGTGACGACGTGGATGCGGGAGTGACGCGCACGGTCCGAGAGGGCACCGCGGAGGGCGGCGGCCTTCATCTTCTTCGGGGTCCGCTGGGAGTAGTCACGCGGCTGCGGGCCGTGGACGACGCCACCGCCGACGAACTGCGGCGCACGGGTCGAACCCTGGCGCGCGCGGCCGGTGCCCTTCTGGCGGTAAGGCTTGCGGCCACCACCACGGACTTCGCCGCGACGCTTGGTCTTGTGCGTGCCCTGACGGGCAGCAGCCAGCTGAGCGACAACGACCTGGTGGATCAGCGGAACGCTGGTCTTCGCGTCGAAGATCTCCGCGGGGAGCTCGACGGTACCGGCCTTGTCGCCTGCCGGCGAAAGGATGTCAATGGTGCTCATTACCTCAAGCCCCCTTGGCCGCGGTACGGACCAGGACGAGGCCGCCGTTCGGACCGGGGACCGCACCCTTGATGAGGAGCAGACCCTTCTCCGCGTCAACCGCGTGGATGGTCAGGTTCTGGGTGGTGACACGCTCGTTACCCATGCGACCGGCCATGCGCATGCCCTTGAAGACACGCCCAGGGGTGGCACAGCCACCGATCGAACCGGGGGAGCGGTGCTTGCGCTGCACACCGTGACCGGCGCCGAGGCCCCGGAAGTTGTGCCGCTTCATGACACCGGCGAAGCCCTTGCCCTTGCTGTTGCCCGTGACGTCAACCTTGACGCCGGACTCGAACACCTCAGCAGTGATCTCCTGGCCGAGCGTGTACTCGCTGGCGTCGGAGGTGCGGAGCTCCACCAGGTGGCGGCGGGGGGTCACGTCGGCCTTGGCGAAGTGGCCCTTGAGGGGCTTGTTCACCTTGCGCGGGTCGATCTCGCCGAAGGCGATCTGGACCGACTCGTAGCCGTCGATGTCGTTCGTACGGACCTGGGTAACGACGCAGGGTCCGGCCTTGACCACGGTCACCGGGACGACACGGTTGTTCTCGTCCCAGACCTGGGTCATGCCGAGCTTCTCGCCCAGGACGCCCTTGATCTGCTTTGCCATCTTCTCGACGCCTCTCAGAGCTTGATCTCGATGTCAACGCCGGCCGGAAGGTCCAGGCGCATCAGCGAGTCAACGGTCTTGGGGGTCGGGTCGAGGATGTCGATCAGGCGCTTGTGCGTGCGCATCTCGAAGTGCTCGCGCGAGTCCTTGTACTTGTGCGGCGACTTGATGACGCAGTACACGTTCTTCTCAGTGGGCAGCGGCACCGGGCCCGCGACCGACGCACCAGTGCGCGTCACCGTCTCGACGATCTTCTTCGCCGAGGAATCGATGACCTCGTGGTCGTAGGCCTTGAGCCGGATGCGGATCTTCTGTCCCGCCATGGCTACTCCGTAGTCCTGTCTGTATGTGGAAACGCTCTGGCTCCCGGTCGGCTGCGGGACGGATCCCACTGCCTCTCCTCCGACCCACGCGGTCGGGCGTGTCGCACTCCCTCTACAGAAAATTCCCATACGGAAATTCCCTCATCCAAGGGGGTACGGTCCCGATGACCGCGATTCGGGGGAGAAACACCCACCGAGTGCCTGGTGGGCACCGTGCTGACACTTCCCAGAAGATTCCCGTACGTCCGCCCCCATTGCTGCCCCGAGAGGCAGATTAAGGACGACGAGTACTGTGGGACTCGCTTCCGGTCCTCCCGGCGGGAGGCGCGCAGCATCGGCACTCAGCCGAGCAACTTGAGTAGTCTGCCATACGAGGCACGTACCTGGCCAATCGGGCCGAAGAGAATACCCCGCCACGCTGAGTGGTCAAACCGCACCGCGCGCTTCGCCCGGCGGGACCCTCCCCAGGTCAGGAGCGGGTGGTGGTCCCCCGGCCGGCCGGGCCGGGGGACCACCTGCGCTTCGTGTACGGCGGCGCGGGATCAGCCCCGGCGCCAGATCACGTACTGGCCGTCCTCGACGAGCCGGTCGACGTGCCAGCCGGCCGGGGCGGTGCGCCAGCTGCCGGGGAGTCCGGCCTTCTTGTCGAACAGGGCGACCACGGCCACGTTGGCCTCGGGCGGCGGGGCGTCCTTCGTGACCAGGGCGCGGGTCCAGACCCGGCCGTCGAGCACCTGGTAGGCCATCGTCATCCGCAGCTCCCAGCGGATGTCCTTGTCCATCACCAGCCGGTCCCCCGGCCGGATGCCGGCCCCCTCGATGAATCCGCTGCCGTCACCGCGGCGACGCTCCGTGGCGGGCTCGGTGATGTTGTCGGTGATCGCGACGGTCGCGGTGCCGGCGAACGCGGCCAGCGCCAGTGCGGCGGCGCCGGTGGCGAGCGCGGCCCGGCGGTTGCCGCTGAGCAGGCGCAGCAGCAGCACAAGACCGAGCACGGCCAGGGCGACCGCGGTGGTGCGTACGGGGCGGAAGGCGCCCCAGCCGTCCGCGGAGATGCTGGCGAGGAAGGTGACGTCGGGCAGGCCCCACAGGATGAACCAGGACTTGCCCCACTGCTGGCTGGCCATGTGGAGCAGCGCCGCCGTGAGGGCCAGCGTCACACCGCTCGCGGCCACGCCGAGCGCGACGATCTTCTTCCAGCCGCGGACGTGGTACAGCACGGCGACCGCGACGAGCAGGTACACCGGCACCAGCAGGGACAGGTAGCGGGCGTAGACGATGGTGTCGACCCGGTGGTCGTTGGGCAGGCCGGCGGCCGCCGCCAGCGCGATGCCGCCGAGCAGCGCGACCATCAGGAAGCCCACCACACGGTTGGCCAGGGTGAAGCGCGGGCTGAGGACCGCACACACGCAGACCACCAGGGCCAGCGCGCCCAGGCCCCAGGTGGAGGTCATGAAGTACCAGAGGTGGCCGATCATCCGCATGATGGTGCGGCGCAGCAGGCGGGTGTTCTCGAGCGTCTGGAACACGGCGTTGCCGACCTGGCTCGGGGCGGCGCCGTCGATCTTGGAGATCATCCAGGTGGTCATCAGCTGCTTGACGACGAACATGACGGCCAGCAGGGCCAGCGCCGACGCGGTGGCGATCCGGGGTGCCCAGTTGAGGACCAGCGCCACCAGCAGCACCAGACCGGTCAGCGCGATGATCACACCGCCGCGGTCATGGGTGAGCTGGCAGTATCCGGCGGCGAAGGCGCCCAGCAGGGCGAACAGGATCCGGCGCTTCTTGGTGCCCTCGGAGAACAGGCCGTGCAGGCCGATCAGCCACGCGAGCACCAGGACGGGCAGCGGGGTGTCCGCCATCGCGAACTGCGTGTAGAAGACCACCGGCGGGACCAGCGTCACCATGGCGGCGGCGACGTAGGAGACCGGCCTGGAGACGTTCAGCCGGCGCAGCCCCCAGTACGCCATCGGCAGCACCAGGCAGCTGATCAGGGCGTTGATGCCCATGATCAGGTGGTAGCCGTGCACCGGGTCGTCGGTGAGGCGCAGGGCGGGCGAGATCAGCAGCGAGTAGCCGGCGGGGATGACCTGGTCACCGGGGATCTCGGTGGTCGGCCGGCCCGCCAGGATCCTGGCCATCACCAGGTACATCGACTCGTCGGGGCTGACCGTCGGGAAGTCCTGCCGGGTGACCAGCGACAGCCGGAACAGCACGTTGAGCACGTAGCCGAGGGCCAGCGAGGCCGGCACCACCCACCGGGCGTGCCACCAGCCCGCCGGGGTGGGGCTGTCCGCCGGAGAGTCGTCGCCGGCGGACCGGGCGTTCTCCGGGTCGGCGGTAGACAGGGGGGCCACTCGCGTCATGACAGGTCAGACTTCCGTGAGATGTCCGTTGAGTACGGGGGCGGTGGTGCGGCGCGGCACGGCGCCGCGCAGGGTCAGCAGCATCGCCGCGGCGGTGGCCAGCGATCCGACCGCGTAGGCGAGGCCCACGCGCAGCGCGATGTCGCCCGGGACGAGCGTGATGCCGAGCAGCACCGCGGTGCCGAGCACCCAGCACACCAGCTGGGCCCGGTGCTTGTGCAGCACCATCTGGGCCTGGCCGAGCACCATCGCCAGCATGTAGCAGGTCGTCCCGATGGCGAACCACAGGAAGTCGGCGTGGCCGAGCTGGCCGGGCGCGGCACCGAACAGGACCTCGATCAGCCAGGGTCCGATCAGCACGGCCGGCACACCGCCGACGACGCCGAGGCCGAGCACGACCAGGCACGCCTTGCGGAGCATCCGGGCGAAGCCCTGGTGGTGGCCGGCGGCCACCACGGTGGACAGTCCGGAGAGCAGCGAGGCCTGCAGCGAGCCGAAGACGAAGAGCGGCACCCGGGCCAGCACCAGGGCGCTGAGCAGGCCCGCGATCAGTTCGGTGCGGGTCGGCTCCAGGAGCTGGGTGCTCATCACCGCCGCGTTGACGACGACCTGGGCGAGCAGGGTGGAGGCGGTCAGCGGGCCGAGGCCGCGGACCAGCTCCCGGGCGGCGATCGGGCCGCCGGGCCGCGCCGCGGCTCGGGTCGGGGCGAGCGTCACCAGCAGGGCGACGAAGGGCGCGACGACGAGGATCAGGCTGAAGGCGAGCGCCGAGTGCAGCCCGGCGGCCGCGCAGGCGAAGGCCAGCGCGATCCGCAGGCCGCCGTCCACGGCGAGCTGGGAGCCGTACGCGGTGAAGCGGCCGGTGCCGGCCAGGATGCCCCGGGTGAGGTAGCACAGGGCCATCCCGGCGAAGGCGGCGCCGAGCACGGCGACGAGCTGGAGGTCTCCCTGGAACAGCCGGTCGGCGATCGGCCCGGCGAAGAGGGCGAGCGCGCCGAGGACCACGGCGAGGATGCCGCCGGTCAGCAGCCCCGCCTTCCGGAGCACCGGTGCGGCCCCCTCGTCGCCGACCGTACGGGCGGCGACGATCCGGGTGAGCTCCTGCTCGATCGGGAAGAACAGGCCGATCCCGACGGACATCACCAGGGTCCACAGCACCGAGACCCCGGCCATGTCGGCCTTGGTGAGGCTGTGTCCGGCCACCGCGAGGTGGATGTAGGAGGCGGCGCCGAGCACAGCGGTGCCCCCCGCGACCATGGCGGTCCCGGGGGGCAGGGCCTTGAGCAGTTTCGCTATCGGGTTCATCCAGGAGCTTTCATAGGCCGCACGCTCAGCGCGTGGCGTGGCGGAGCATGGCGCCGACACCGGGGCGACCGGCGTGCTTGGCCGCTCCGGGCAGCAGGGTGAGTGCATGCAGCCGGGAGGAGAGGTGCAGTCGGGAGACCTTGGCCGCGCGCGGCCAGCCGTGCCGGTCGAGGCGGTCGGCGGTCTCCACGAAGAAGCGCTTGGCCTCTTCGAAGCGGTGGCCGGTGAAGGCCTTGGCCGAGGATTCGCTCTCGGCGTGCCGGCGGTAGCTGAAGCAGACCTCCGGGGTGGTGGCCAGGGTCTCCCCCGCCACCAGCAGGTCCACGACCAGCGCGAGGTCCTGGATGACGCCCAGGTCGGCGCGGAAGCCGAAGCGCTTGACCGCCTCGGAGCGCCAGCAGATCGAGGGGAAGTACAGCCAGTTGCCGCGCAGCAGGCTGGTGGCGAGTTCCTCGCCGCCGAGCAGGGCGCGGCCCGGGCCCTTGGGGGCGTACAGCTTGCGCTTGGTGCGGTCGCCCAGGGTGTCGTACGGCAGACCGTCGGAGCCGATCACCCGGACGCCCGGCTGGATCATCGCCGCGGTCGGCTCGCGGTCGGCCGCCGCGCGCACGACCTGGAGGTAGTTCGGGTGCATGAGGTCGTCGCAGCCCATGAGCACCAGGTACTCGTACTCGGCGAGCTCGACGCAGCGGTTGAAGTTGCCGGTCACGCCGAGGTTGCGCTCGTTGCGGAAGTACCGGACCCGGGAGTCGGCCAGCTGCTCGAACCACTCGGGGACGCCCGCCTCGCGGCCGTCGTCGACCACGGTGAGCCGCCAGTCGTCGCCGTCCTGGGCCAGGACGCTGCGGACCGCGTCCTGCATCAGCGCGACATCGCCGTAGTACGGCAGCAGGATCTCGAAACGCGACATGTTCTCCGCCTAGGCCTTGGTCAGCTCGCGGCCGACCAGCTCGGCCGTGCGCTGCTGGAACGCCGTGTACGCCGGGGAGCCGGGCGTGAAGGTCTTGAGCTCCTTCGGCATGCGGCGGATCATCGCGAGCAGCAGCACGAGGCCGGCCCGGGTGAGGTAGACCATCGCCTTGAGCGGCGAGGCGCTCGGGCGGCCGGTGGTCCGCTCCCGCATGGCCACGGGGATCTGGCGCACGGTGAAGCCGGAGCGGGCGGCGCCCACCATGGACTCGATGGTGTCGCCGAGGTACTCCACCGGGTACCAGCGGGCGAAGAACTCTATGAGCGGGCGGTTGCAGGCGCGGAAGCCCGAGGTGGTGTCGGTGAGCTTGGTGCGGGTGATCCGCGAGAGCACCACGGACAGGAGGGACATCGCCCACTTGCGCGGGCCGCGCACCGTGTAGTCGCCGTCGCCGGCGAACCGGGCGCCTATGACGAGGTCGGCGTCGCCGACGGCGAGGCGCTCGAGGAGGGCCGGCACGTACGCCGGGTCGTGCTGGCCGTCGGCGTCCACCTGGATCGCGACGTCGTAGCCGTGCTGCTGCGCGTAGCGGTAGCCGAGCCGCATGGCGCCGCCGACACCGAGGTTGAAGGGCAGCTGGGCGACGGCCGAACCGGCTGCCCGGGCCACCTCGGCGGTGTTGTCCGCCGACCCGTCGTCGACCACGAGGGTGTCGACGTGCGGCAGTTGCTGCTGGATCTCGCGCAGGACGGAGGGCAGTCCGTCCTCCTCGTTCCAGGCGGGAAGAATGATCAGGACGCGACGACCGTCGTTCACGACTTCACCTGTGCCTCGATGGCGCCGGATTCCTCCGTGCGCGGCGACGTGCTGGGGTAACCGCCCTGCTGGACGAGATGTGCGCGGATCAGCGCGACGTCCTCCGCGAGGGTGCGGGTCTCCGCCTCCAGTCGGCTGGTCTCCCAGCTGAGGTGCAGGCTCACCAACAGGACCAGGACAAAGCCGACAAACAGCACCAGGCTCACGCCGGATGCCACGCCGAGGCTCCTGGCCACCGGGTCCAGCAGGTCGGGAACGAAGCCGAGGGGGGCGACCAGCAATCCGATCGCGAGCCATATCGCCGCGTACTTCTCCCGCAGTTGCTGGCGGCGCAGCAGCTCGAGGATGTACCCCAGCACCAGAAGACCGGTGATGGAGGTCAGAACGGAGAGTCGCACAGCGGACGGCGCCTTTCGCGCGAAGGGCCCAACATCTTTGTAGGAGAAGCATATGGCACGCAGAAGGACGCCAACGGGGCCCGGAAGGTTGCCTCCCGGGCCCTGTCGACGGCGTGCGTACGCAGGCGGTCAGTCGCGCCGGCTCACCTCGTGGAGGGGAGTCGCAGCAGATCAGCGAAGGCCGGGCGGGTGATCGCCTCGGCGAGCTGGACCTGCCAGTCGGGCAGCGGTTCGAGCCCGGCGGCCGCCCAGCCCTCGTGACCAAGGACACTGAAGGCGGGCCGCACGGCGGGGCGCACGAACGCCTCGGAGGTGGTCGGCCGGATCCGCTCCGGGTCGAGCCCGCTCAGCCGGTACGCCTCGCGGGCGAGCCCCATCCAGGTGGTGCGGCCGCTCGCGGTGCCGTGGTAGACCCCGCCCGTGGCCCGGCCCTTCAGCGCGGCGAGGCCGAGCTCGACCAGCCGGCGGGCCAGCGCGTAGGTCCAGGTGGGCTGGCCGTGCTGGTCGTCGACCACGTCGAGGGTCTCGCGCTGGGCGGCCAGCTTCAGCATGGTGGCGACGAAGTTCGGACCGTGCTCGCCGTACAGCCAGGCGGTCCGGACGATGTAGCCGTCCTGCGGCAGCAGTTCGGCGACGGCCCGTTCGCCGACCAGCTTGGAGCGCCCGTAGGCGTTGACCGGGCCGGTCACGGCATCCTCGCGGTACGGCTCCGTCGCGTCGCCGGGGAGCACGTAGTCGGTGGAGACGTGCAACAGGCGCACATGGGCGGCGGCGCAGGCCTCCGCGAGGACGCGCACGCCGGTGCCGTTGACGGCGGTCGCGGCGTCCTCGGCGGTCTCGGCGCCGTCCACGTCGGTCCAGGCGGCGCAGTTCACGACCACGGCGACTCCCTCGACCGCGGCCCGGACGGCAGCCGGGTCGGTGATGTCGAGGTCGGCGCGGCGCAGGCCCACGGCCTCGATGCCCGCGTCCTTCAGTACGGCCAGGACGTCCTGGCCGAGCATTCCGGCGGCGCCGGTGACGAGCCAGCGCCCGGCCTGCGAGTCGGTGCTCACTTCTGCAGGGCCGCCTTCGCCTTCAGCGGCTCCCACCAGGCGCGGTTGTCGCGGTACCAGTCGATGGTGGCCTTGATGCCGTCCTCGAAGGTGACCTGCGGGGCGTAGCCCAGCTCGGCACCGATCTTGCTGATGTCGATGGAGTAGCGGAGGTCGTGGCCCTTGCGGTCCTCGACCTGCTCGACCATCTCCCAGCCGAGACCGGCGGCCTCCAGCAGGACGCCGGTGAGCTCCTTGTTGGTGAGCTCGGTGCCGCCGCCGATGTTGTAGACCTCGCCGGCCCGGCCCTTGCGCATGGCCAGGTCGATGCCGCGGCAGTGGTCGGAAACGTGCAGCCAGTCGCGGACGTTGCCGCCGTTGCCGTAGAGCGGGACCTTCTTGCCGTCCATCAGGTTCGAGACGAACAGCGGGATGACCTTCTCCGGGAACTGGTAGTGCCCGTAGTTGTTGGAGCAGCGCGTGACCACCACGTCCATGCCGTGGGTGCGGTGGTAGGCCAGCGCCAGCAGGTCGGACGATGCCTTCGAGGCGGAGTACGGGGAGTTCGGCACCAGCGGCCACTCCTCCGTCCAGGAGCCCTCGCTGATCGAGCCGTAGACCTCGTCGGTGGAGATGTGGACGAAGCGGCCGACGCCGTGCTTGCGGGCGGAGTCGAGGAGCACCTGGGTGCCCACGACGTTGGTCAGCACGAACGGGCCCGCGCCGGCGATCGAGCGGTCCACGTGGGACTCGGCCGCGAAGTGCACGACGACATCGTGACCGGGCATGACCTGGTCCACGGCGTCCGCGTCGCAGATGTCGCCCTTGACGAAGGCGTAGCCGGGGTGGTCCGCGACCGGGGCGAGGTTGGCCTCGACGCCCGAGTAGGTCAGCTTGTCGAAGACAGTGATCTGCGCCGTGGCATCTGCAGCGAGCTGCTGGCGGACGAATTCTGAACCGATGAAGCCGGCGCCGCCGGTCACGAGGATGCGCATAATACGAAGAGTCTAGCGGTCTGCCGAACGTCACATGCGCTGAGCTCTGCTCCCCCACGCCCTCTCGCATAGGGTTCTCCCCATGCGTGGAATCCTCTTGGCCGGTGGCACCGGATCTCGACTCTGGCCGCTGACCCGGGCAGTCTCGAAGCAGCTGCTGCCCGTCTTCGACAAGCCGATGATCTACTACCCCCTCTCCACCCTCGTGATGGCGGGTATCAGCGAGATCCTGATCATCACCACCCCGGACGACCGCGAACAGTTCGAGCGACTGCTCGGCGACGGCTCGCAGTTCGGCCTGCGGCTGGAGTACGCCGTCCAGGAGCGCCCGGAGGGCATCGCCCAGGCGTTCGTCCTCGGCGCCGACTTCATCGGTGACGAGTCCGTCGCCCTGATCCTCGGCGACAACATCTTCCACGGCAGTGGCCTCGGCACCCGCCTCGCCCAGCACACGGACGCCAAGGGCGGCCGCGTGTTCGCGTACCCGGTGGCGGACCCCACCGCCTACGGCGTGGTCGAGTTCGACGAGAACGGCCAGGCCATCTCCATCGAGGAGAAGCCGGAGAAGCCCAAGTCCCGCTACGCGGTGCCGGGTCTGTACTTCTACGACAACCAGGTCGTCGAGATCGCCCGCGGCCTGAAGCCCAGCGCCCGCGGCGAGCTGGAGATCACCGCCGTCAACGACGCGTACCTGCAGGCCGGCGAGCTCAACGTCACCATCCTCGACCGCGGTACCGCCTGGCTGGACACCGGCACCTTCGTCTCGATGGTGCAGGCCTCCGAGTTCGTCCGCGTGATCGAGGAGCGCCAGGGCTTCAAAATAGGCTGCATCGAGGAGGCGGCCTGGCGGGCCGGCCTCATCGACTCCGCGCAGCTGCGCGCGCTCGCCGAGCCGCTGACCAAGAGCGGCTACGGCGACTACCTGCTCATGCTCCTCGCCGAGGAGGACGCCCGATGAAGTTCCGCGAACTCTCCATCGCCGGCGCCTTCGAGGTCACCCCGCAGCTGCACGGCGACCCGCGCGGCCTGTTCACCGAGTGGTACCGCTTCGACCGGCTGGCCGAGGTCGTCGGCCACCCGCTGAACCTGGCGCAGGCGAACCTCTCGGTCTCCTCCGCCGGCGTGGTGCGCGGCATCCACTTCGCGGACGTCCCGCGCGGCCAGGCCAAGTACGTGACCTGCGTGCGCGGCGCCGTGCTCGACGTCATCGTCGACCTCCGCGTCGGCTCCCCCACCTTCGGTCAGTGGGAAGGCGTCCGCCTGGACGACGTGGACCGCCGCGCGGTCTACATCCCCGAGGGCCTCGGCCACGGCTTCTGCGCCCTGAGCGACGACGCGACCCTGTCGTACCTCTGTTCGGAGACGTACAACCCGACCGGTGAGCACTCGGTGCACCCGCTCGACCCCGACCTGGGCATCGAGTGGCCGGCCGACGTCCCGCTGCTGTCCGCCCGCGACGAGGCCGCCCCCTCGCTGGCCGACGCGCTCGCGACCGGTCTGCTGCCCGACCACGCCGCCTGCGTGGAGTTCACCGAGTCCCTGCGCGTGAACTGACCCACCGCCGTACGCACGTGAGGGCCGCACCCCGTCCGGGGTGCGGCCCTCCGTCGTACCCCGTCCGGACGGCCCCGGACGGGGTACGGACCCGGACGGCGCCCGGACCCGGCCCGGACCCGGCCCGGACATGCCGAAGGGCCCCGTCCCACCGCCGAGGCGATGGGCCGAGGCCCTTCAGTGCAACTTGGTGCCCGTCGGACGGGCTACCAGGTCAGAACCCGAATTACTTCGAGATCTTGGTGACCTGGCCGGCGCCCACGGTACGACCACCCTCACGGATGGCGAACTTCAGGCCCTCCTCCATGGCGACCGGCTGGATCAGCGCGACCGTCATCTCGGTGTTGTCGCCCGGCATGACCATCTCCGTGCCGGCCGGCAGGGTGACGACACCCGTGACGTCCGTGGTACGGAAGTAGAACTGCGGACGGTAGTTGTTGAAGAACGGGGTGTGACGGCCACCCTCGTCCTTCGACAGGATGTAGGCCTGGGCCTCGAACTCGGTGTGCGGGGTGACCGAACCGGGCTTGATGATGACCTGGCCGCGCTCGACGTCCTCGCGCTTGATGCCACGGAGGAGCAGACCGACGTTCTCGCCCGCCTGGCCCTCGTCGAGGAGCTTGCGGAACATCTCGATACCGGTGACCGTGGTGGTGGTCTTGGTCTCCTTGATACCGATGATGTCGACGGTCTCGTTGACCTTCAGGACACCACGCTCGATACGGCCGGTGACGACGGTACCGCGACCGGTGATCGTGAAGACGTCCTCGACGGGCATGAGGAACGGCATCTCGGTGTCACGCGGCGGGGTCGGGATGGCCTCGTCGACGGCGGACATGAGGCCGAGGAGCTTCTCGCCCCACTCCTTGTCGCCCTCGAGCGCCTTCAGCGCGGAGACGCGGACGACCGGCAGGTCGTCGCCCGGGAACTCGTACTCGGAGAGGAGCTCGCGGACCTCGAGCTCGACGAGCTCCAGGATCTCCTCGTCGTCCACCATGTCGGCCTTGTTCAGGGCGACGACGATGTAGGGGACGCCGACCTGGCGGGCCAGGAGCACGTGCTCCTTGGTCTGCGGCATCGGGCCGTCGGTGGCGGCGACCACGAGGATCGCGCCGTCCATCTGCGCGGCACCGGTGATCATGTTCTTGATGTAGTCCGCGTGACCCGGGCAGTCGACGTGGGCGTAGTGACGCGCCTCGGTCTGGTACTCGACGTGCGCGATGGAGATGGTGATACCGCGCTGGCGCTCCTCAGGAGCCTTGTCGATCTGGTCGAAGGCCGAGGCCTCGTTCAGGTCCGGGTACGCGTCGTGCAGCACCTTGGTAATGGCGGCCGTGAGGGTCGTCTTACCGTGGTCAATGTGACCGATGGTGCCGATGTTGACGTGCGGCTTAGTCCGCTCGAACTTCGCCTTCGCCACGGGGTCCTCCTGGAGAGTGGTTCTGTACGCCTTACTCATCGGCGCCAGGTGATCTTTGCTGGAAAGCCGGTCCCCCGGGGCAACGGAGGGTTACTCCTGTTGCCCCAGAGGCTCCGGTGACAAGCCTAAAGCGTGTACTCGGAAGAGTTACTCGCCCTTGGCCTTCGCGATGATCTCCTCAGCGACGTTCCGGGGAACCTCGGCGTAGGAGTCGAACTGCATCGAGTAGCTGGCGCGACCCGAGGTCTTGCTGCGGAGGTCTCCGACGTAGCCGAACATCTCCGAAAGGGGCACGAGGCCCTTCACGACGCGAGCACCGTGACGCTCGTCCATGGACTGGATCTGGCCACGACGGGAGTTGATGTCACCGATGACGTCACCCATGTAGTCCTCGGGCGTGGTGACCTCGACGGCCATCATCGGCTCAAGGAGCACGGGAGAAGCCTTGCGCGCGGCCTCCTTGAAGGCCTGCGAGCCGGCGATCTTGAACGCGAGCTCGGAGGAGTCGACCTCGTGGTAGCCACCGTCGAGAAGCGTGACGCGAACGCCCGTCATCTCGTAGCCGGCCAGGATGCCGAACTGCATGGCCTCCTGCGCACCGGCGTCGACCGAAGGGATGTACTCCTTCGGGACGCGTCCACCGGTGACCTTGTTCACGAACTCGTACGCCGGACCGTCGGTCTCGGTGATGGGCTCGATCGCGATCTGCACCTTGGCGAACTGACCGGTACCACCGGTCTGCTTCTTGTGCGTGTAGTCGTGACGCTCGACGGCCTTGCGGATCGTCTCGCGGTACGCGACCTGCGGCTTGCCGACGTTGGCCTCGACCTTGAACTCGCGCTTCATACGGTCGACCAGCACCTCGAGGTGCAGCTCGCCCATACCGCCGAGGATGGTCTGGCCCGTCTCCTCGTCCGAGTGAACGTGGAAGGAGGGGTCCTCCTCCGCGAGACGCTGGATGGCGACACCCAGCTTCTCCTGGTCACCCTTGGACTTGGGCTCGATGGCGACCTGGATGACCGGAGCCGGGAAGTCCATGGACTCCAGGATCACGGGTGCCTTGTCGTCACACAGCGTCTCACCGGTGGTGGTCTGCTTCAGGCCCATGACGGCGACGATGTCACCGGCGCCCACCGCGGCGATCTCTTCACGCTTGTTGGCGTGCATGCGGTAGATCTTGCCGATGCGCTCCTTCTTGCCCTTGACGGAGTTCAGCACCGCAGTGCCGGCCTCCAGGCGGCCCGAGTAAACCCGGACGAAGGTGAGCTTGCCGAGGTGCGGGTCGCTCATGATCTTGAACGCGAGCGCGGCGAGGGGCTCCTCGTCGGACGGCTTGCGCTTCACGACGACCTCGGCGTCGCGGACGTCGTGGCCCTCGATGGCCTCGATGTCCAGCGGCGACGGCAGGTAGCGGACGACGGCGTCGAGCAGGGGCTGAACGCCCTTGTTCTTGAACGCCGTGCCACAGAACACCGCGGTGATCGTGGGCTCGCCCTTGCCCTTGCCCGAGTTCAGGATGATGCGACGCACGGCGGCGTGCAGCTGCTCCACGGACGGCTCGTCGCCGTTCAGGAAGAGCTCCATGATCTCGTCGTCGTTCTCGGCGACGGTCTCGACGAGCTTCCCGCGCCACTCTTCAGCGGCCTCGGTGTGCGTGTCGGGGATGTCGACGATGTCGTACATCTCGCCCTTGGTCGCCTCGGCGGACCAGACGAACGCCTTCATGGTGACCAGGTCGACAACGCCCTGGAAGTCCATCTCGGCACCGATGGGGAGCTGCATGACGATCGGAACCGCACCGAGGCGGTCCTTGATCATGTCGACGCAGCGGTGGAACTCGGCGCCAGTGCGGTCGAGCTTGTTGACGAAGCAGATACGCGGCACGCCGTAGCGGTCCGCCTGACGCCAAACGGTCTCGGACTGCGGCTCCACACCGGCGACACCGTCGAACACGGTGACGGCACCGTCGAGGACGCGGAGCGAACGCTCCACCTCGACCGTGAAGTCAACGTGACCCGGGGTGTCGATGATGTTGATGGTGTGGTCGACGTCCTCGAGCGGCCAGTGACAGGTCGTCGCGGCGGACGTGATCGTGATGCCGCGCTCCTGCTCCTGCTCCATCCAGTCCATCGTGGCAGCGCCGTCGTGGACTTCACCGATCTTGTAAGACACACCGGTGTAGAACAGGATGCGCTCGGTGGTGGTCGTCTTGCCCGCGTCGATGTGGGCCATGATGCCAATGTTGCGCACCTTGGCCAGGTCAAGCGAAGTGGTAGCCATATCGGCTCAGTCTTCTCTCGGTCTCGATGTGGGTTGGGACTACCAGCGGTAGTGCGCGAAGGCCTTGTTGGACTCGGCCATCTTGTGCGTGTCCTCGCGCTTCTTGACGGCAGCGCCAAGACCGTTGGAGGCGTCGAGCAGCTCGTTCATGAGGCGCTCGGTCATGGTCTTCTCACGGCGGGCGCGGGAGTAACCCACGAGCCAGCGGAGGGCCAGGGTCGACTGACGACCCGGCTTGACCTCGACGGGGACCT
This sequence comes from Streptomyces sp. NPDC054932, assembly GCF_053610205.1. Lineage (NCBI taxonomy): Bacteria > Bacillati > Actinomycetota > Actinomycetes > Kitasatosporales > Streptomycetaceae > Streptomyces > Streptomyces sp. NPDC054932. The sequence goes on from NZ_JBSGXU010000021.1 coordinate 53,380, forward strand.
GGTAGGTCGCGCCACCGACACGGCGGGACTTGACCTCGAGGGACGGCTTGACGTTCTCCAGCGCGCGCTTCAGCGTGATGACCGGGTCGTTGCCGGTCTTCTCGCGGAGGCCTTCCATGGCGCCGTAAACGATGCGCTCGGCGGTGGAGCGCTTGCCGTTCAGGAGGATCTTGTTGATGAGCGACGTCACCAGAGGAGATGCGTAGACCGGGTCGATGATGACCGGGCGCTTCGGGGCGGGGCCCTTACGAGGCATTCTTACTTCTCCTTCTTGGCGCCGTAGCGGCTGCGGGCCTGCTTGCGGTTCTTGACAGCCTGGGTGTCAAGCGCACCGCGGATGATCTTGTAACGAACACCCGGCAGGTCCTTCACACGGCCACCACGCACGAGCACGATCGAGTGCTCCTGCAGGTTGTGTCCCTCACCCGGAATGTAAGCGGTGACCTCGATGCCGGAGGTCAGACGCACACGCGCGACCTTACGGAGCGCCGAGTTCGGCTTCTTCGGGGTGGTCGTGAACACACGCGTGCAGACGCCGCGACGCTGGGGCGAAGCCTCAAGCGCGGGGGTCTTTGTCTTCTCGACCTTGTCCTGCCGGCCCTTACGGACCAGCTGCTGGATCGTAGGCACTACTTCTCCGGTTTCTGTGTGCCGTGTAGTGAAACTAACCTGGAACTTCCCCGACCCACGCGGTCGGGTGTGTCGAATACTGCACGCTCTCACCGAAGTGAGGCAGGCGCAGATTGCGGTGTGGTCTTCCAGGCTCTCCGCGGGGTCTTACGCACACGCGGGAGCCCAGGGCACACCCCAGGCACAAGGTCAGAGCGTACCTACCTCACAGAGGTAGGTCAAAACAAATGCCCAGCACGAAAACCCGCCGCGCGCAAGCGGGGAGCGGCCCGATCGGCCCTCCGCCCCGCCCCGGCGCCCTAAACTGACACCTTGCCCGGGCGCGGGACGCCCGCGAGTCGATCAGCAGGGGAGCAGGACATTGGGGACCGTGGCACCCGAGCCGACCACAGTCGATGCCCGTCCCCCCGCCCCGGACCGACCCGCCCCGCGCAGCTCGGTCATCCGCCGGACCAGGCGTTTCCGCGGCCCGCTGCTGGCCTTCCTGCTCACCGCCGGCGCCTTCTGCGCGGCCTGGGTGGCACGCGGCACCTTCCCCTTCGGCACCACCGGCCGGGCCCTGAACGACCAGGCCAACCAGTACGTGCCCTTCCACCGGGCGCTGTGGGACCTGGTCCACGGGCAGGCCGCCGGCGACGTGCTCTTCACCTGGCGGGGCGGCTTCGGACAGCAGTTCCTGTCCGACTACTACACCTATCTCGGCAACCCCTTCTCCTGGCTGGCCGTCCTCGTCCCGCGCGACCACGTCGACCTCGCCGTCTTCGCGGTCACCCCGCTCACCATGGGCACCGCCGCCGCCGTGATGACGGTGTACCTCGGCAAGCTGCATCCCGGCCCGTGGTGGCAGCGGGGCGTGCTCGGAGCGACGTACGGCCTGTGCGGCTGGGCGCTCAGCGACGCCTCGTACATCCCGATGTGGCTGTGGGGCCTGGTCGCGCTCCCGATGCTCGGCATCGCCGTGGAGTGGTGCCTGGAGGAGCGCCGCTGGCCGGGCGCGGCCCTGCTGGTCGCACTCGCCTGGTTCGGGAACTTCTACACCGCGATGATGGCCACGATGGCCGCCTGCATCCTGCTGGCCATCCGCATGATCACCCGCGACATGGCGGGCCGGGAGCGGCTGCGCGCCCTGTGGCGGGCCGCGACGGCCGCCGGCACCGGGATCCTGCTCACCCTGCCCCTCCTCCTGCCGTCGTTCCTGTCCAGCGGGGCGGCGCAGCCCACCAGGGCCGCCGCCTTCGACCCCGTACGGATCGAGATCTTCCTCGCCGGCATGCTCCCGGCCACGCACCTGTGGGGCGGCCGCCCGCGGCTCTACGTCGCCTCGCTCGGGCTGATCCTGGCCGGCGCCTTCGTGCTCAACACCGCCGTCGCGAAGCGGACCCGCCTGGTGTGGGCGGCCGCGACCCTGCTCGTGGTCGCCTCCTTCCAGTTCCCGCCCACGCAGTACCTGTGGCACGGGCTGGCGGTGCCGAACGGCAACCCGTACCGCGAGGCATTCGTGTTCAGCGGGATGGTCGTCGTCGTGGCCTGGCTGGCACTGGCCAACCGGCCGCGCCCGCTGCACCTGGCCCTGGTCACGGCCCTGCTGGTGGTCGCCACGTACGTGCTCCGGCGCACCGACGACTTCGGCGGCTGGACCTGGCCGGCCGTGCTCGGCGGCGGCGCGATCTCCCTGCTGGCCCTGGTCCTGCTGCGGCTCGGCGAGAAGCGCCGCATCCTGATCCCGGTGGCCGCCGCCCTGATGATCGGCGTCGTCTTCGCCGAGTCCACGGTCGCCGCCGCCAATGCGGACGCCCGCCGGGCCCGCGAGCGCTGGGCCAAGCCCGTCGCCACCTCCAACCGGTCGATCGGCAACCACTTCGACGCCGTCCGCGACGTGGCGGGCTGGCCCGCGTACCGGACCGATTCGGGTGCCCCCCAGAGCGCGTACAACGACGCCCTGGCGCTGCGGGCGGAGGGGCCGCAGTACTACAGCAGCTACCTCCCCGAGGCCACCTACCGGGCCCTGGAGCCCCTGGGATACGGCTTCAAGAACGACGGCCGGACCTTCTTCGGCGCCGACAACCCGGTACTCGACGCGATCTTCTCGATCGGCGCCCGGGTCCGCCCGGGGACCGCCCCGGACACCTGGACGGCCACGAAGTTCCCGGCGCCCCCGCTGGTCACCGTCCGCACCGGCCCGTACACCTCCCCCAACCCGGCGGCCAGCGTCTACGCCCGCCAGGAGAACGTCCTGGGCGCCACCGTCTACCAGGTCCCGCCCGTCACCCGCGGCGGCAGCGCGACGGAGCAGACGTACACCGCCCGGTGCACCCCCGGCTCCGAGGCCTACTGGTACTCCCCCGCCCTCTACGGCACGGTCGGCGCGGGCGGCACCCGGAAGCCGCTGGAGGACCTGATGACCGGCGTGACCCCGCTGGGCGCCGTCCCCGCGTCGGGACAGGTCGACGTCACCGTGCAGACCCGTACGAAGGACGCGGACGCGGGCCCGCACCCGCTCGGCTGCCTGGACCGCGCGGCGCTCGACACGGTCGTCCGGCACCTCACCACCACCGGCGCCACCTCGGTCCGCCCCGGCGGCCACACCATCGAGGCCACCCTGCCCGCCGGCTCCGGGGGCACCGCGGTCATCGCCACGACCGCCGTCCCGGGCTGGCAGTGCTCGGCCCCCGTGACGCCCTTCCACGGCCTGCTGGCGGTGGACCTCCCGCCGGGCACCGCCGAGGTCTCGTGCACCTTCACCCCCCGGGGCCTCACCCCGGGCCTCGCGGGCGCCGCCCTGTCCCTGATGGTCCTCACCGGGGCCGCGGTGGCCTCGGTGCGGCGCCGCCGCGCCTGACCCTCCTCCACGGAGCGGCCGGCCCCCCGCCGGGGGAAACGGTCACCCCCGCGGGAACGAAGAAGCCCCCCGCCGCTCCTCTCGGAGCAGCGGGGGGCTTCTTCTTACGAGCTCTTAGCCGTTGTACGGGCCGTAGTCGTAGTCCTCCAGCGGGACAGCCTGGCCGGAGCCGGAGCCGAAGGGCGAGTAGTCGATGTCGTCGTAACCGACGGCCGAGTACATCGCGGCCTTGGCCTCTTCGGTGGGCTCCACCCGGATGTTGCGGTAGCGGGCGAGGCCCGTACCGGCCGGGATGAGCTTACCGATGATGACGTTCTCCTTGAGGCCGATCAGGGAGTCGGACTTGGCGTTGATCGCCGCGTCCGTCAGAACCCTGGTCGTCTCCTGGAAGGACGCCGCCGACAGCCACGACTCGGTGGCGAGCGAGGCCTTGGTGATACCCATCAGCTGCGGACGGCCGGAGGCGGGGTGACCGCCCTCGGTGACCACACGACGGTTCTCGGTCTCGAACTTCGACCGCTCGACCAGCTCGCCCGGCAGGAGCTCCGCGTCGCCGGACTCGATGATCGTCACGCGGCGCAGCATCTGCCGGATGATGATCTCGATGTGCTTGTCGTGGATCGACACGCCCTGCGAGTTGTAGACCTTCTGGACTTCGCCGACCAGGTGGACCTGGACGGCACGCTGACCGAGGATGCGCAGCACGTCGTGCGGGTTGGTGGCACCCATGGTGAGCTTCTGGCCCACCTCGACGTGGTCGCCCTCGTGCACGATGACCTTGGCGCGCTTCGAGATCGGGAACGCCGTCTCGTCGCTGCCGTCGTCGGGCGTGATGACGATCTTCTTCGTCTTCTCGGTCTCCTCGATCCGCACGCGGCCGGCGGCCTCGGAGATCGGGGCGACACCCTTCGGGGTACGGGCCTCGAAGAGCTCGACGACACGCGGCAGACCCTGCGTGATGTCGTCACCGGCCACACCACCGGTGTGGAAGGTACGCATCGTCAGCTGGGTACCGGGCTCACCGATGGACTGGGCGGCGATGATGCCGACCGCCTCACCGATGTCGACCAGCTTGCCGGTGGCGAGCGAGCGTCCGTAGCAGAAGGCACAGGTGCCGACCGCGGACTCACAGGTCAGGACCGAGCGGGTCTTGACCTCCTCGACGCCGTTGGCGACCAGGGCGTCGATGAGCACGTCACCGAGGTCGACGTTGGCCGGCGCGATGACCTTGCCGTCGATGACGACGTCCTCGGCCAGCATGCGGGCGTAGATCGAGGTCTCGACGTCGTCGGCCTTGCGCAGCACGCCGTCCTCGCCGCGAACGGCGATCTTCAGCTTCAGACCGCGCTCGGTGCCGCAGTCCTCCTCGCGGATGATCACGTCCTGCGAGACGTCCACCAGACGACGGGTCAGGTAACCCGAGTCGGCGGTACGCAGGGCGGTGTCCGCCAGACCCTTACGGGCACCGTGCGTGGAGATGAAGTACTCCAGAACGGTGAGGCCCTCACGGAAGGACGCCTTGATCGGACGCGGGATGGTCTCGTTCTTCGCGTTCGACACCAGACCACGCATACCGGCGATCTGTCGCATCTGCATCATGTTTCCTCGGGCACCCGAGTCAACCATCATGAAGATGGGGTTCGTCTTGGGGAAGTTCGCGTTCATCGCCTCGGCAACCTCGTTGGTCGCCTTGGTCCAGATCGCGATGAGCTCCTGCGTGCGCTCGTCCTTGGTGATCAGACCGCGCTCGTACTGCTTCTGGACCTTCTCGTCCATCGCCTCGTAGCCCGCGACGATGGCCTTCTTGGCCTCGGGCACGACGACGTCGGAGATGGCCACGGTGACGCCCGAACGGGTCGCCCAGTGGAAGCCGGCCGCCTTCAGGTTGTCGAGCGTCGCCGCCACGATGACCTTGGGGTAGCGCTCCGCCAGGTCGTTGACGATCTCGGAGAGCTGCTTCTTGCCCACCGAGTAGTCGACGAACGGGTAGTCCTCGGGCAGCAGCTCGTTGAAGAGCGCGCGACCCAGGGTGGTCTTCAGACGGAAGCTGTCGCCCGGCTGGAACTCCTGCTCGCCCTCTTCGGCGACCGGCGCCACCCAGCCGCGCGGCGGGATGGTGCCCACCGGGAAGCGGATGTCGACGGACGACTGCAGCGCGAGCTCGCCGTTGTCGAACGCCATGGTCGCCTCGGCCGTGGAGCCGAACGCGCGGCCCTCGCCCTTGGTGTCACGGAGCTCACCGTCGGTGGTCAGGAAGAACAGACCGAGGACCATGTCCTGGGTCGGCATCGTGACCGGACGGCCGTCGGCCGGCTTGAGGATGTTGTTCGAGGACAGCATCAGGATGCGGGCCTCGGCCTGCGCCTCCGCGGAGAGCGGCAGGTGCACGGCCATCTGGTCACCGTCGAAGTCCGCGTTGAACGCGGTGCAGACGAGCGGGTGGATCTGGATGGCCTTGCCTTCGACCAGCTGGGGCTCGAAGGCCTGGATGCCGAGGCGGTGCAGCGTGGGCGCACGGTTCAGCAGGACCGGGTGCTCGGCGATGACCTCTTCGAGGACGTCGTAGACGACCGTGCGGCCGCGCTCGACCATCCGCTTGGCGCTCTTGATGTTCTGCGCGTGGTTCAGGTCGACCAGGCGCTTCATCACGAACGGCTTGAAGAGCTCCAGCGCCATGGCCTTGGGCAGACCGCACTGGTGCAGCTTCAGCTGCGGACCGACGACGATCACGGAACGCGCGGAGTAGTCCACACGCTTACCGAGAAGGTTCTGACGGAATCGACCCTGCTTGCCCTTCAGCATGTCGCTGAGGGACTTCAGGGGACGGTTACCGGGACCGGTCACCGGACGACCACGACGACCGTTGTCGAAGAGGGCGTCCACGGCCTCCTGAAGCATGCGCTTCTCGTTGTTCACGATGATCTCGGGGGCACCGAGGTCGAGGAGACGCTTCAGACGGTTGTTGCGGTTGATCACGCGGCGGTACAGGTCGTTCAGGTCGGAGGTCGCGAAGCGGCCACCGTCCAGCTGCACCATCGGACGCAGGTCCGGCGGGATCACCGGCACGCAGTCCAGAACCATGCCCTTGGGCTTGTTGCTGGTCTGCAGGAACGCGGAGACGACCTTGAGGCGCTTGAGCGCACGGGTCTTCTTCTGGCCCTTGCCGGTACGGATGATCTCGCGGAGGCGCTCGGCCTCCTCCTCGAGGTCGAAGGACTCCAGGCGCTTCTGCAGCGCGGCGGCGCCCATGCAACCGTCGAAGTACGTGCCGAAGCGGTCACGCAGCTCGCGGTAGAGCAGCTCGTCGCCCTCGAGGTCCTGGACCTTGAGGTTCTTGAAGCGGGCCCACACCTCGTCGAGGCGGTCGATCTCGCGCTGGGCGCGGTCACGCAGCTGCTTCATCTCGCGCTCGGCACCTTCGCGCACCTTGCGGCGTACGTCGGCCTTCGCGCCCTCGGCCTCGAGCTCGCCCAGGTCGGTCTCGAGCTTCTTGGCACGGCCTTCGAGGTCCGCGTCACGGCGGTTCTCGATCTGCTGGCGCTCGACGGAGACGTGCGCCTCCAGCGACGGGAGGTCGCGGGTGCGACGCTCGTCGTCGACGAACGTGATCATGTACGCGGCGAAGTAGATGACCTTCTCGAGGTCCTTCGGCGCGAGGTCCAGCAGGTATCCGAGGCGCGACGGGACGCCCTTGAAGTACCAGATGTGGGTGACGGGAGCGGCAAGCTCGATGTGGCCCATCCGCTCACGACGCACCTTGGCGCGCGTGACCTCGACGCCACAGCGCTCACAGATGATGCCCTTGAAGCGGACACGCTTGTACTTGCCGCAGTAGCACTCCCAGTCCCGGGTAGGACCGAAGATCTTCTCGCAGAAGAGTCCGTCCTTCTCGGGCTTGAGGGTGCGGTAGTTGATGGTCTCCGGCTTCTTGACCTCGCCGTGCGACCAGGTTCGGATGTCGTCCGCGGTGGCAAGGCCGATCCGCAGCTCGTCGAAGAAGTTGACGTCGAGCACTGTGCGTCAATCCCTCTTTCGGGGTCGAGTCTCAATCATGGTCTGAACGGTCCCGGGGATGACGGGGGGCTCTTGAGCGAGCCCCCCGTCAGGCCCGTCAGACCTCTTCGACGCTGCTCGGCTCGCGCCGGGACAGGTCGATACCGAGCTCCTCCGCCGCGCGGAAGACGTCCTCGTCGGTGTCGCGCATCTCGATGGACATGCCGTCCGAGGACAGCACCTCCACGTTGAGGCAGAGCGACTGCATTTCCTTGATGAGCACCTTGAAGGACTCGGGAATGCCCGGCTCGGGGATGTTCTCGCCCTTGACGATGGCCTCGTAGACCTTCACGCGGCCGGTGACGTCGTCGGACTTGATGGTCAGCAGCTCCTGGAGGGCGTAAGCGGCGCCATAAGCCTCGAGCGCCCACACCTCCATCTCACCGAAGCGCTGGCCACCGAACTGCGCCTTACCACCCAGCGGCTGCTGCGTGATCATCGAGTACGGACCGGTCGACCGCGCGTGGAGCTTGTCGTCGACCAGGTGGTGGAGCTTGAGGATGTACATGTACCCGACCGAGATCGGGTCCGGGAACGGCTCGCCGGAGCGGCCGTCGAACAGACGCGCCTTGCCGGACGGGAGGACCAGGCGGTCACCGTCGCGGTTCGGGATGGTGTGCTCGAAGAGGCCGGCGAGCTCGTCCTCGCGGGCACCGTCGAACACGGGGGTGGCGACGTTGGTACCGGGCTCGACACGGTCGGCCCCGATGACCTTCAGACGCTCGGCCCACTCCTCGCCGAGCCCGGAGACGTCCCAGCCGCGGCTGGCGAGCCAGCCGAGGTGGATCTCCAGGACCTGCCCCGGGTTCATTCGGGACGGGACACCCAGCGGGTTCAGGATGATGTCGACCGGCGTGCCGTCCTCGAGGAAGGGCATGTCCTCGATCGGAAGGATCTTGGAGATGACACCCTTGTTGCCGTGGCGGCCGGCGAGCTTGTCACCGTCGGTGATCTTGCGCTTCTGGGCGACGTAGACGCGGACCAGCTGGTTCACGCCCGGAGGAAGCTCGTCGCCCTCCTCGCGGTCGAAGACGCGGACACCGATGACCTTGCCGATCTCACCGTGAGGGACCTTGAGCGAGGTGTCACGCACCTCGCGGGCCTTCTCACCGAAGATCGCGCGGAGCAGGCGCTCCTCCGGGGTCAGCTCGGTCTCACCCTTGGGCGTGACCTTGCCGACCAGGATGTCGCCGGCGACGACGTCCGCACCGATGCGGATGATGCCGCGCTCGTCGAGGTCGGCGAGGACCTCCTCGGAGACGTTCGGGATGTCCCGGGTGATCTCCTCGGGGCCCAGCTTGGTGTCACGGGCGTCGACCTCGTGCTCCTCGATGTGGATCGAGGAGAGGACGTCGTCCTGCACGAGGCGCTGCGACAGGATGATCGCGTCCTCGTAGTTGTGACCTTCCCACGGCATGAACGCGACGAGCAGGTTCTTGCCGAGGGCCATTTCGCCCTCTTCGGTCGCGGGACCGTCGGCGAGGACCTGGGACTCGATGATCCGGTCACCCTCGTTGACGATGACCTTCTGGTTGACCGAGGTGCCCTGGTTCGAGCGGGAGAACTTGGCGACGCGGTACGTGGTGTACGTGCCGTCGTCGTTGGCGACGGTGATGTAGTCGGCCGAGACCTCCTGGACGACACCGTCCTTCTCCGCACGGATCGAGTCACCGGCGTCGACCGCACAGCGGTACTCCATGCCGGTGCCGACGAGCGGGGCCTCCGCCTTGATGAGCGGAACGGCCTGGCGCATCATGTTCGCGCCCATGAGGGCACGGTTGGCGTCGTCGTGCTCCAGGAAGGGGATCATCGCGGTCGCGACGGACACCATCTGGCGCGGGGAGACGTCCATGTAGTCGACGTCGTCGCCGGCGATGTAGTCGATCTCGCCGCCACGACGGCGCACCAGCACGCGGTTCTCGGTGAAGCGCATGTCCTCGGACAGGCCGGCGTTGGCCTGGGCGATGACGAAGCGGTCTTCCTCGTCGGCCGTCAGGTAGTCGACCTCGTCGGTGACGACGCCGTCGATGACCTTGCGGTACGGGGTCTCGACGAAACCGAACGCGTTGACGCGACCGTAGGACGCGAGCGAGCCGATCAGACCGATGTTCGGGCCTTCAGGGGTCTCGATCGGACACATGCGGCCGTAGTGCGACGGGTGAACGTCACGGACCTCGAAGCCGGCCCGCTCACGGGACAGACCGCCGGGGCCCAGCGCCGACAGGCGGCGCTTGTGGGTCAGGCCCGAGAGCGGGTTGTTCTGGTCCATGAACTGCGACAGCTGGCTGGTGCCGAAGAACTCCTTGATGGAGGCGACGACCGGCCGGATGTTGATCAGGGTCTGCGGCGTGATGGCCTCGACGTCCTGGGTCGTCATGCGCTCGCGGACGACGCGCTCCATACGAGCCAGACCCGTGCGGACCTGGTTCTGGATGAGCTCGCCGACGTTGCGCAGACGACGGTTGCCGAAGTGGTCGATGTCATCGGTCTCGACCACGATCGAACGGCCGGACTCGCCGGTCGTCTCGGTCTCGCCGGCGTGCAGCTTGACCAGGTACTTGATCGTCGCGATGACGTCGTCGGTGGTGAGCACACCGGCGTCGAGCGGCTCGTCGGCGCCGAGCTTCTTGTTCACCTTGTAGCGGCCGACCTTGGCGAGGTCGTAGCGCTTCGGGTTGAAGTAGAGGTTCTCGAGCAGCGTCTGAGCGGCCTCGCGGGTCGGCGGCTCGCCCGGGCGCAGCTTGCGGTAGATGTCGAGCAGCGCGTCGTCCTGGCCCTGGGTGTGGTCCTTCTCCAGGGTGGCGCGCATGGACTCGTACTCGCCGAACTCCTCGAGGATCTGCTCGGTGGTCCAGCCGAGAGCCTTCAGGAGGACGGTGACGGACTGCTTGCGCTTGCGGTCGATGCGGACGCCGACCATGTCGCGCTTGTCGATCTCCATCTCCAGCCAGGCACCCCGGGACGGGATGATCTTGGCGGAGAAGATGTCCTTGTCGGACGTCTTGTCGATCGAGGAGTCGAAGTAGACACCGGGGGAACGGACAAGCTGCGACACGACGACACGCTCGGTGCCGTTGATGACGAAGGTGCCCTTGTTGGTCATGAGCGGGAAGTCGCCCATGAAGACCGTCTGAGACTTGATCTCTCCGGTCTCGTTGTTCGTGAACTCGGCGGTGACGAACAGCGGAGCCGCGTACGTGAAGTCGCGCTCCTTGCACTCGTCGACAGAGTTCTTCGCCGGCTCGAAACGGTGGTCGCGGAAGGTCAGCGACATCGACCCGGAGAAGTCCTCGATCGGCGAGATCTCCTCGAAGATCTCTTCCAGACCGGACTTGGTGGGGACGTCCTGTCCACTCTCAAGCGCCGACTCGACGCGAGACTTCCAGGCGGCATTGCCGAGAAGCCAGTCAAAGCTCTCGGTCTGCAGCGCCAGGAGGTTCGGAACCTCGAGGGGCTCCTTGATCTTTGCAAAGGAGATGCGCAGCGGGGCGGTGCTGGCACCGTTGTTCGTATTGGTCGAGGCGTTGCGCGAGGCGGCCAAGAGGGGGTCCTTCCGAGGGCTCGGACTCACTACGCGCGTACCGGTCCCAGCAGACACAGAAGACAAGCCCCCCGAATCCAACCGAAAAGGCCAGGTCAGGGTGGATCAATCAAGTGTGCTCAAGCGTGGGCATGTCCCTGGCGACGGGCAGGGGACAGCTAACAGGCAGCGCAAAGGGTCAGTGTAGCCACTCGGCTCACTGATGTCCAGACCAGGTTTCCGGAAACCGGCAACAGGCCTTCCCCATGTCGTTCAACCAACACTGTGTCCAACGCTGCGGCGCCCGTACTCGTACACAGAGCGCGTATCAGTACTGCCCTCTTCGTAGTCGATCCATGCCTCGGATCCCGGATCCAGGTGGTCGACCTCTCGACGGGACTGAGAATTGCGCGCCGCGTCCCGTTCGTCAAGGCCCCCTGCTCCGAGCGGATCATCTTCGGACCCTGCGTCGGGGCAACGATGATCACCCTACTCCCCAACGAGACCAGGGCAAGTCAGGCACTGCGGGTACGCCAAAGGGCGACCACCCTTACGGGTGATCGCCCTTGGTTGAGGCCCTGGAGGGCCTCAGAGGTGTTACTTGACCTCGACAGCCGCGCCGGCAGCCTTGAGGGACTCGGCGGCCTTGTCAGCGGCCTCCTTGGCGACCTTCTCGAGGACCGGCTTCGGGGCGCCGTCCACGAGGTCCTTGGCCTCCTTCAGACCCAGGGAGGTCAGCTCGCGCACGACCTTGATGACCTGGATCTTCTTGTCGCCGGCACCGGTGAGGATGACGTCGAACTCGTCCTGCTCCTCAACGGCGTCGGCAACGGCGCCCGGGCCGGCCGGACCGGCAACGGCGACGGCCGCGGCGGCGGTGACGTCGAACTTCTCCTCGAAGGCCTTCACGAACTCGGAGAGCTCGATGAGGGTCATCTCCTCGAACTGGGCGAGGAGGTCGTCCTGAGAGAGCTTCGCCATGATGGGCGATCCTTCCACTAAATCGGCAGGTGCCGGATGTATATAGAGGCGGGCGTAACGGCCCGCTACGACCCACGCACTAGGCGGCGTGGATCAGTGCGCGAGCCGAATTACTCGGCACCGCCCTGCTCGGCGAGCTTGACGCGAAGCGCTTCCGCGGTGCGGACGAACTTCGACGGCAGCGCCTGGAAGAGCGAGGCAGCCTGAGACTGCTTGCCCTTGAACGCGCCGGCCAGCTTGCTGAGCAGAACCTCGCGGGACTCGAGGTCCGCAAGCTTCTTGATCTCATCGGCGGTGAGCGCCTTACCATCAAGGACACCCGCCTTGATGATGAGGTTGGGGTTCTCCTTGGCGAAGTCACGCAGGCTCTTCGCCGACTCCACCGGGTCACCGGTGATGAAGGCGACCGCGGTCGGACCAGCGAAGTGCTCGTCCAGCGCGGTGATCCCGGCCTGGTTGGCCGCAATCTTGGTCAGCGTGTTCTTCACCACGGCGTACTGGGCGTTCTCACCGAGGGAGCGACGCAGCGTCTTGAGCTGCGCGACGGTGAGACCCCGGTACTCGGTCAGCACGGCGGCGTTCGAGCTCTGGAACGCGTCCTTGAGCTCGGCTACCGATGCAGCCTTGTTGGGCGTCGGCATGGTGCGTTCGCCTCCTTCCGGGTGATGAGGACCGCTCAGAAGGGGCTGAAATAAGAAACGCCCCGGCGCAGGCGCCAGGGCGTGGCTCAACCGGAACGAATTCCGGGAACCTTCCACAGTCACCTGCGCGGGTCGTCCGCATTCAGCGGATCCTTCGGCCACCGAACCCTTGCGGGCACGGCAACGACCAGCGGTCTTTGGCTTCCGGGGAAGACTACGTGAAGGGGTGCAGCCGAGGCAAATCGCCTCGGGAGCCGAGGTCCGGGCCACGCCGAGGGCGCGTGGGAGGGCCGGGCGCCCGCACCGGTCCGGCCCGGGCCCCCGGGGCCGGTCCGGCGGCGGAGGGCCCCTGCAGGCGTCCGTGGGCCCTGGAAACGGAAGCGGGCCCCCCGCCAACCCTGTAAAGGGGGCGAGGGGCCCGCGTGCCGCTCAGTGAGCCTCAGGCTCGGCCTGATCAGACAGCAGCCGGGTCTTCCTCGACGAGGAGGTTCCGGGTGCGGTTGGAGTCCAGCTGGATGCCGGGGCCCATCGTGGTGCTCACGGCGGCCTTCTTGATGTAGCGGCCCTTCGCGGCGGACGGCTTCAGACGAAGGATCTCGTCGAGGGCCGCGCCGTAGTTCTCGACCAGCTGCTCATCGGAGAAGGAGACCTTGCCGATGATGAAGTGCAGGTTCGAGTGCTTGTCGACGCGGAACTCGATCTTGCCACCCTTGATCTCGGTGACAGCCTTCGCGACGTCCATCGTGACGGTGCCGGTCTTCGGGTTCGGCATGAGGCCACGGGGACCGAGCACGCGGCCGAGGCGGCCGACCTTGCCCATGAGGTCCGGGGTGGCCACAACGGCGTCGAACTCGTTCAGGCGGTTGCCCTTGGCGATCTCGTTGATCAGCTCGTCATCGCCGACGATGTCGGCGCCGGCGGCTTCCGCGGCCGCAGCACGGTCACCGGTCGCGAAGACCAGGACCCGGGCGGTCTTGCCGGTGCCGTGCGGGAGGTTCACGGTGCCGCGGACCATCTGGTCGGCCTTGCGCGGGTCGACACCCAGGCGGAAGGCGACCTCGACGGTGCTGTCGAACTTGGTCGTGGAGGTCTCCTTGGCGAGACGGACGGCCTCGAGCGGGGCGTACAGCTTCTCCCGGTCGACCTTGGCGTCCGCAGCGCGGAGAGTCTTGCTGCGCTTCACTTCTGCTCCTGTGTTTTGGCTTCAGGCATGGAGTCGTGGTGCGGACCAGCGCTTGGTCCTACCACTGATGGTGCTGGGGGTGGCTGGATCAGCCTTCGACGGTGACGCCCATCGAACGCGCGGTGCCGGCAATGATCTTGACGGCGGCGTCGATGTCGTTGGCGTTCAGGTCGGGCATCTTCAGCTCGGCGATCTCCTTGACCTGGGCAGCCGTGAGCTTGGCGACCTTGGTCTTGTGGGGCTCGCCGGAGCCCTTCTCGATGCCTGCGTGCTTCAGGATGAGGCGCGCGGCCGGCGGAGTCTTGGTGATGAAGGTGAAGGAGCGGTCGTCGTAGACCGTGATCTCCACCGGCACGACCATGCCACGCTGCGACTCGGTCGCGGCGTTGTAGGCCTTGCAGAACTCCATGATGTTGACGCCGTGCTGACCGAGCGCGGGGCCGACCGGCGGAGCCGGGTTGGCCGCACCGGCCTTGATCTGGAGCTTGATAAGCCCCGTGACCTTCTTCTTCTTGGGAGGCATTGCTCTCTCCGGGTCCTAGTGAGAGTTTTCAGCCGCCCATCCGGTCATCCGGATGGAGGCATACCGCACCACGATAACGGGTATCGGTGCGGGGCTAAAAACCGAGCAGGTCAGACCGCCCTTCACGGGCGATCTGACCTGTCCGGAAGCTGTCGCTCAGAAGATCAGTTCTTCTGGATCTGGTCGAAGCTCAGCTCGACCGGGGTCTCGCGGCCGAAGATCTCGACGAGGCCCTTGACCTTCTTGGAGTCGGGGTTGATCTCGTTGATGGTCGCCTGCAGCGTCGCGAACGGGCCGTCGGTGACGGTGACCGAGTCGCCGACCTCGAAGTCCAGGACCTCGATGGTGCGCTTGACGGCGGGCGCGGGCAGACCGGCCTCTTCCGCGGCGGCCTTGGCGGCCTTCTCCTGCGCCTCCGGGGCGAGCATCTTGACGATCTCGTCCAGGGTCAGCGGGTACGGGTCGTACGCGTTGCCGACGAAGCCGGTGACGCCAGGCGTGTTGCGGACGACGCCCCAGGACTCGTTCGTCAGATCCATGCGGACGAGAACGTAACCGGGCAGCTTGTTCTGCCGGACGTTCTTGCGCTCGCCGTTCTTGATCTGGACGATCTCTTCCTCGGGCACCTCGGCCTGGTAGATGAACTCCTCGACGTTCAGCGAGACGGCACGCTGCTCCAGGTTCGCCTTCACGCGCTTCTCGTAGCCGGCGTAGGTGTGGATCACGTACCACTCGCCGGGGAGGAGGCGGAGCTCCTCGCGCAGGGCCTGGATGGGGTCGACGGGCTCGGCGGGCTCGACCGGAGCGGCCTCTTCGGCCTCCTCCTCGTCGGCCTCGGCGTCGTCAGCAGCCTCTTCGACCTCGACGTCAGCCTCGTCCTCGACCTCGGCGTCAGCCTCGTCCTCGTCGGACTCGACGTGCAGCGCGGCCTCTTCGGCGGCGACACCCGCCTCGACGTCGGCGAGTTCGGCCTCGTCGGGGTCCACAGCGTCTGCCGCCTCGACGATGTCGAGCTCGTCCTCGACGGACTCGACGGAGTCGTGGCTCGCGTTCAGGTTCGGGTCAGACACGGTGGCTGCTTCTTCCTGGATACAAAAGGTGGTGGAACATGCGAAAACGGGCGACACCCATCAAGGCGCCGCCCTCCGCGGGGATCAGCCGAAGACGAACTTGATGGCTTTTTCGAACCCAAAGTCAATCACGGTCACCAGACCGATCATGATGACGACGAAGACAATCACCACGGTGGTGTACGTCGTGAGCTGGTTGCGAGTGGGCCAGACAACCTTGCGGAGTTCCGCGACGATCTGGCGGTAGAAAAGCGCGAGACGGCCCAGAGGGCCCTTCTTGCCGCGCTTGCCGCCCTTGCGGGCCTTCTTCTCGCGCGTCTCGTCCTCGGCGTCAGGCATGTCGATGGAGCCCAGGGCGTCCGTCACGTCTCTCACCTGAATCCGGGTCGTGGCCGTACCGCGCCCGGTTGCGCCGCACGGCGTTGCATCTAAGTACGTACCTGCGCACACACGTCCGAGATGGAGTGTGGAGCAGGGCCGGAGGGACTCGAACCCCCAACCGCTGGTTTTGGAGACCAGTGCTCTACCAATTGAGCTACGACCCTTTGCGTCCCCCAACCTACCGCATCCGAGCGAGTGCACGGAGTGCTCACGCTTTGCAGCGGCTGGTGAGGTCCAACGACAGGTGAGTGTACGTGAACCGCGCCCTGACGTCGAACAGCGCCCGACCTGACATGCGCCAGTCCGTTGACTGAAACGGTGTGCGGCGCTTCTTTGCCGTCTGGGACGATTGCTCGTATGACCTCTGCAACGCCTTCCTCCGAGCGCCGGGTGTCCGCCCGTATCGGCGCCATTTCCGAGTCCGCCACCCTCGCCGTGGACGCCAAGGCCAAGGCCCTCAAGGCCGCCGGGCGCCCGGTGATCGGCTTCGGCGCGGGCGAGCCCGACTTCCCGACCCCGGACTACATCGTCGAGGCCGCGGTCGAGGCCTGCCGCAACCCCAAGTACCACCGCTACACGCCGGCCGGCGGCCTGCCCGAGCTGAAGGCCGCCATCGCCGCGAAGACGCTGCGCGACTCCGGCTACGAGGTCGAGGCGTCGCAGGTCCTGGTGACCAACGGCGGCAAGCAGGCGATCTACGAGGCCTTCGCGGCCGTCCTGGACCCGGGTGACGAGGTCATCGTCCCGGCTCCCTACTGGACCACCTACCCGGAGTCGATCCGTCTCGCCGGCGGTGTCCCGGTCGAGGTCGTCGCCGACGAGACCACCGGCTACCGGGTCTCCGTCGAGCAGCTGGAGGCCGCGCGCACCGAGCGCACCAAGGTCGTCCTGTTCGTCTCCCCGTCCAACCCGACCGGTTCGGTCTACAGCGAGGACGACGCCCGCGCGATCGGCGAGTGGGCCGCGGAGCACGGCCTGTGGGTGCTGACGGACGAGATCTACGAGCACCTGGTCTACGGCGAAGCGAAGTTCACCTCGCTGCCGGTCCTGGTCCCGGCCCTGCGCGACAAGTGCATCATCGTCAACGGTGTCGCCAAGACGTACGCGATGACCGGCTGGCGCGTGGGCTGGGTCATCGCCCCGCAGGACGTCATCAAGGCGGCGACCAACCTGCAGTCGCACGCCACCTCCAATGTCTCCAACGTGGCCCAGGTCGCCGCGCTGGCCGCCGTCTCGGGCAACCTGGACGCGGTCGCGGAGATGCGCAAGGCCTTCGACCGCCGCCGCCAGACGATGGTGAAGATGCTCAACGAGATCGACGGCGTCTTCTGCCCGACCCCCGAGGGCGCGTTCTACGCGTACCCGTCGGTCAAGGAGCTCATCGGCAAGGAGATCCGCGGCAAGCGCCCGCAGAGCTCCGTCGAGCTCGCCGCCCTGATCCTGGACGAGGTCGAGGTCGCGGTCGTCCCGGGCGAGGCCTTCGGCACCCCCGGCTACCTGCGCCTGTCCTACGCCCTGGGCGACGAGGACCTGGTGGAGGGCGTGTCCCGCATCCAGAAGCTCCTCGCGGAGGCCAAGGCCTAGGCCTGACACGGCCCTGAGC